>JAGDAL010000351.1 GCA_017959525.1 Lachnospiraceae bacterium
ACTGCTTCGGCCTGGTCAAAACCGATTTCCACTATCATCTTGCCGCCGGCATTCAAGTATCCCGGTGCTTCCATACAAATCTGACGATAGAATTTGAGACCGTCCGCATCCCCATCGAGCGCAATCTTTGGCTCATGGTCTCTAACCTCCGGCATCAAAGCCCACACACCGGCCGTCGGAATATACGGCGGATTGGAAACAATCAAATCAAAGGTACGCTCTTCCACCGGAAGTGCCTCTAAGGCACCAAACAAATCGCCCTGCAGGAAGGTAATATCTACCTCATTATCCTTGGCATTCTCTTTTGCCACCGCAAGGGCATCCTCGGAAATATCAACCGCAACACCGGTAAAGCTACGTGGCTCACAGCTTCCCTTGCATCCAAGCGCTAATAAGCTGGTCAAAATGCAACCGCTGCCGGTGCATAAATCCAGTACGCGCATGCCAGGCTGCAAGCTCTTCTGTGCCAGTTCCACCAAAGTCTCCGTATCCTGACGCGGGCATAACACGTGCTCATTCACACGGAACGTAAGTCCCATGAACTCCGTATAACCCAAAATCTGCTGCAGCGGAATATGGGACGCACGCTTTGCAATCAATGCTTCGTATTCTTCCTGTTGGCTCGCATCCATCTGTCGTCTGCCATAGAGCAACAAAAAGTTCTTATCATGCCCCGGCATGCTCTCAAAGAGATATTTGGCATCCAGCTTCGCATCTACAATGCCGGCAGCTGCAAGTGTCTCTTCTCCCATTTTTACTGCGTCCAAATAACTGACAAACTTCATAAGCATTCTCCTATCGATCTACGAAATACAACAATGCTCCTCGTCGCCTTCTAAGAACTTCTTCCAATCAAATACTGCTTCTACGGAAGCAATACCTACCTTAATCATATCATCATCCGGTTCCTTTGTGGTAAGCTTTTGCATCCAAAGTCCAGGCTTACTAAGAAGTCCAACCACCGGATGCTCACTGCGTCCTGCCAGACGAATGAACTCATAGGAAATACCGGCAATCACCGGCACCAACAACAGGCGCAACAGAAGCTGCAACACATGGGAATCCATATGGATGAACATAAAAACAAAAATACTGATTAATAACACAATAAAAAGGAAGCTGGTTCCACAGCGCTTATGGAATCTGGTAGACTTACGCACATTCTCGACGTTCAGCTCCAGCCCACTCTCAATGCAATTGATGCACTTGTGCTCTGCCCCATGATACATGAAGGTCCGCTTAATATCGTCTGTCATGGAAATGATGGCAATGTATGCGATAAAAATCGCCACACGCAGCACACCTTCAATAAAAGCAAGCAACATCGGAGATTCTACATAATGTCCGATTAACGCAGATAATCCATACGGCAAGGCCATAAAAATACCAAGCGCCAACACAAAGGATAACAGTAAGGTTCCGCCCATCTCAGCCTTCTCCTTCCGCTCTTTGCGCTTTTCTTCCTCTGCCGTTAATTCTTTTACTTCCTTCTTCTCATCCTCGTCCTCAAAATAAGAAGCAGACTCCATCAAAGAGGAAAGTCCAATCATCAAGGACCAAAAGAAAGTGTACACCCCACGGACCAATGGAATCTTCTGGATGGTAGCATTGCTTCCCTTGGTCTTGTGCACTTCAACATGCACCGACTGATCCGGAAGTCGCACGGCAACTGCATAGTTGTCGCCATTGCGCATCATAACCCCTTCCATAATTGCCTGTCCGCCAATTCCTGAATATCTCATAACGTTCTCCCTGAAAACAACAAAGAGGCTGAGATTTTACAATCTCAACCTCTTCTACGATCGTACTATAATTAGCCCTGAATACCGTACTTCTTGTTGAACTGATCGATACGTCCGCGAGCCTTAGCTGCCTTCTGCTGACCAGTGTAGAATGGATGACACTTAGAGCAGATTTCTACGTGGATGCTCTCCTTAGTAGAACCGGTTACGAAAGTGTTACCACAGTTACAAGTTACGGTTGCCTGATAGTAATCCGGATGGATTCCCTGTCTCATGTTTTTCACCTCACTAAATCTATAATCAACGTTAAAACTATTCACATCCCGATAAACAGCTTTCATATTGTAGCATGTCTATCACTTTGGCGCAAGTGGTTTCCTCAAAATTATTTTAGACGTTTTGATACCATCTGTACAAAGTCTGCATTGTTCTTGGTATGGGTAAACATATGAAGAATGGCCTCTCCGGCTTCTTCCTTGCGCAGGCCGTTTAAGTTGCGGCGAATCAAATCGCTGGCCTCCAACTCTTCCTTGCTAAGCAATAAATCCTCACGACGGGTGGAGGACTTAGCCAAGTCGATTGCCGGGAATACACGGCGCTCGGATAACTTACGATCCAATACCAATTCCATGTTACCGGTTCCCTTGAACTCCTCGAATACTACGTCATCCATCTTGCTACCGGTCTCAACCAAAGCAGTTGCAAGAATGGTTAAGCTTCCGCCGCCACGCATGTTACGGGCAGCACCGAAGAATCTCTTAGGCATATGAAGTGCTGCAGGATCCAAACCACCGGATAAGGTACGTCCACTTGGTGCAACGGTTAAGTTGTACGCACGTGCCAAACGGGTAATGGAATCCAAGAGAATCATAACGTCCTGTCCGTGCTCCACCAAACGCTTCGCACGCTCGATTACCATCTCGGATACACGCTTATGATGCTCCGGCAACTCATCGAAGGTAGAATAGATAACTTCTACGTTCTCACCCTCAATGGCTTCCTTCATATCGGTAACTTCCTCCGGACGCTCATCGATTAAGAGGATAATCAAATGCATCTCCGGATGTCCGATTTTTACAGACTTTGCAATCTGCTTCAATAAGGTGGTCTTACCTGCCTTTGGCTGTGCAACGATCATACCACGCTGTCCCTTACCGATTGGGGACAACATATCTACGATACGTACGGAAACACCGCATCCCGGACGCTCCAGGCGGATACGCTCATTCGGGAAAATCGGAGTCAAATCTTCGAAATTAGGACGGCGTGCTGCTGCTTCCGGAGCATAGCCGTTAATATTTTCAATGAAAAGAAGGGCACCGAACTTATCATTCGGATTGTTCTTACGGGTCTTACCACAGATGATATCACCGGTTTTCAGATTGAACTTACGAATCTGAGATGGGGATACATACACATCGTGCTCACCCGGCATATAGTTCTCGCAACGGAT
>JAGDAL010000352.1 GCA_017959525.1 Lachnospiraceae bacterium
GGTAGTTCTCAAACTGTAGGTCCACCGTTTTCTGGAGCTTCTCCTGCATATCCAGGCTCAGGGAAGTATAGATGCGATATCCGCCGGTAAACAGCTTCCGGTTGCAGGTATTGTACATCTCCTCGTAGGCTTCCTCATACGCAGCCTCGTCCTCTTCATCCGTAAACTCCGTCCGGAATTCAAAGCCTTCCATCTCCATCACCGCTCTGGTTGCGCAGTAGAACAGATAGGTCTCCGCATTGTCGTTGGAGACTTGCTCCGCCGTATCCAGATAAATCGGCTCCGTCATGGCGGCATTGTAGCTTTCTTCCGAGAGCACGCCGTCTTCCAACATGTTTTTTAGGATACGGTTACGACGGGTTAACGTATGATCAAAATGCTGATACGGGTCGTAGTTGTTAGGGTTATTCGGAATCGCACACAAGAAGGCTATCTCCGATAAGGACAACTGATTCACGCTTTTATTGAAGTAGCCCTTGCTGGCAGCCTCAATCCCGTAGTACCCGTTAGCAAAATAAATATTGTTCAGATAGAATTCTAAAATCTGATCCTTGGAATATTTCTCCTCTAAGGCCAGCGCAATATAAATCTCTTCTACCTTACGCTGCCAGGTCTTATCCTGATTCAAAAAGATCGTTCTGGCCAGCTGCTGGGTAATGGTACTACCACCCTGGCTGACTTTGCCGTCCCGAAGGATGGCTAATCCCGCACGAATAATGGCGCGGTAGTCGATGCCGTGATGCTTGTAGAACTTCTTGTCCTCGATACTGATAATGGCCTGTTTACAATATGTGGGAATACGCTGGGATTCTACGTAATAGACGTCTTTCTCCCCGCGCATAATGGAAATCACCTGATCGTTCACATCATAGGCAATGGAGGTCTCCTGAGATTTGAAGGTCTCCGGCGTGGACTTGGATACGAACCGGGTGGCCTCCGACTTCAGCTCCGAGACGGTTGCGCCATACCCACTAAGGTAGTAATAGGCCACCGCGCCTAGGATGAGAATCATGAGAAAAATTTGAAATTTGACGAATCTCCGAAGCCACTTGTGCTTCTTCTTCTGAGTTTTTTTCATGGATTTATTATACAACAACCACTAGGGTCTTCGAATCCTTTTTTGCAAAAAAAGAACCGGAAGCATACCTGCTCCCGGCTCTGATCTTACTCTTATAAAAACGCCTTAATCTGCTTGTAGATGCCTGCTGCATCCAACTCGTACTTCTTCAGAAGTTCTACTGCAGGGCCGGACTCGCCGAAGGTGTCATGAACACCGATGCGAAGCATCTTGGTTGGGCAATGCTCAGCCAATGCCTCAGCAACAGCTCCACCTAAACCACCGATTACGGAATGCTCCTCAACGGTAACAACCTTACCGGTCTTAGCTGCACTCTTTACAACCAAGTCAACGTCCAAAGGCTTGATGGTATGGATGTTAATCACCTCAGCGTTAACGCCGTCAGCCTCTAACATCTTCGCAGCTTCTAAGGACTCGCCAACTTCCAATCCGGTAGCGATGATGGTTACATCGGTACCTTCCTTCAAGGTGATACCCTTGCCGATTTCGAACTTGTATTCCGCATTGTCGTTGATCACCGGAACTGCCAGACGACCAAAACGTAAGTAAACCGGTCCTTCGTACTCATAAGCAGCACGAACAGCAGCCTTCGCCTCGATATCATCAGCCGGATTCAAAACGACCATACCAGGAATGGCACGCATCAATGCCAAATCCTCTAAACACTGATGGCTGGCGCCATCTTCACCAACGGAGATACCTGCGTGGGTTGCTCCGATTTTAACATTAAAATGTGGATATGCTACGGAGTTACGTACCTGCTCGTATGCACGTCCTGCTGCAAACATTGCGAAACTGGAGCAGAACGGAACCTTACCGGTTGCTGCCATACCTGCTGCAATGCCTACCATATCGCATTCCTGGATACCGCAATCAATGTGGCGCTCCGGGAAAGCCTTCTTAAAAGTGCCGGTCTTGGTAGCTTCTGCCAGATCTGCATCCAATACGAAGAGATCGTCATGCTCCTTGCCCAGCTCTACCAATGCGTTACCATAGCTGTCTCTGGTTGCAATCTTTACATCTGACATAATGCTTCACCTGCTTTCTTCAATTCTTCCATTGCCTGCTCATACTGCTCGTCGTTCGGAGCCTTGCCGTGCCAGCCAACCTGGTTCTCCATGAAGGAGATTCCCTTACCTTTCACCGTCTTCATAACGATTGCGGTAGGAGCACCCTTGGTAGCCTTTGCCTCGTCAAATGCAGCACGTAACTGCTCGAAATCATTACCGTCAGCAACTTCGATGACATGGAAGTTGAATGCACGGAACTTGTCAGCAATCGGATACGGAGAGTTAACCTCAGAAACCGGTCCGTCAATCTGCAGGTTGTTGTTATCTACGATAACACACAAATTATCTAACTTACGGAAGCCTGCAAACATAGCTGCCTCCCATACCTGGCCTTCCTGGATCTCGCCATCGCCAAGCAGGGCATATACGCGATAAGACTCATTGGAAAGCTTTGCGGAAAGAGCCATTCCGGTTGCAATGGAAATGCCCTGTCCCAATGATCCTGAGGAAGCATCAATACCCGGTGTATGGGTAACGCATGGATGTCCCTGCAGGTGAGAACCTACGTGACGCAGTGTCTTTAGGTCCTCTACCGGGAAAAATCCACGGTTTGCCAATGCAGAATACAGACCCGGTGCAGTATGTCCCTTGGACAATACGAAACGGTCTCTGTCTGCCTTCTTCGGATCCTTCGGGTCGATATTCAGCTCTTCAAAGTACAGATAGGTAAATACCTCTGTTGCGGAAAGTGATCCGCCCGGATGACCGGACTTTGCAGCATGAACACCTTCGATGATTCCCTTACGAATCTCAACTGCTTTTTTTTGCAATTCCAAATTTGTCATTTGTGTTCCCTTTCTTCCCTTTTGATACTACATCTCGCCTAGCGAGATTCTTTATTGCGTCGTCATTATAGCATACTTGCATGGCAAAACACATTTCATTTCTTGCCATCCTTACAAAGTCACTGTCAAATTCTGACAATCCTAACGGAAACTGCAGATATCGTCTAGGGAAATTAACATAATATTCTTAATTGTTGCGGCTACGGTCTTGGTATTCTCATGGAAACCGCTTCTGGAGAATATCAGGTAAAAAGCGTTGTTTTTGTCTTTGACGTGCTTCGTTAAATCAATCAGTTCCTTCAAGGTTGCAATACCGATTGGCTCGTCATTGTAATAGCAACGTGCAAAAGCGATGTTGCTCTTACCCTCTACCTTACCTAAGGCTACCAAATCAAATCCTTCGGAGCTCTTATTCTCTTCATCGTTCTCCCACCAGTTACCGATGGCTTCGATGGAGAATGGAAGCTCTTCTTTGGCCGCTTTGCGCTCCAAGTATTCCCGGCACATATTGATAAATACCCGGTCCATATACTCCGGCAGCTCTCCGCCGCTAACACGCTTCCACAACTCCTCTTTTGCACCACTGAAATAGCAGTCCATATTCGGAACCACGAAACGATACCAGAACAAGTCGTGGGTATTGATGATGGAGTAACGGGTCTTCTTCCGGTTGGTTGGCTCCGTTACCGGATTCTCCTTCTGTACCACGCCAATGGACATGAGGGTGTTCATATACGGAACCACCACGTCTTTTGGCTTACCAACCACTTCGGAAATGGCGTTGACGCGGTTCTTGCCGCTGGCCAAGGTCTCTAACATACAGTTGTAATAGGATAACTCACGAAGCTCCGTCTGAATGGTCTTCTCCGGAAGCAAGGTTGCATCATCCTCTGCAGCTAAGTAAATCTGCTCGGTTAAGCGATACAACACGTCTTCTTCTCCGTGATGTGCCTCGATATAAGCAGCCACACGCTCCAATTGATATGGAATACCGCCGGTGATACCATAGATGAACGCCTGCTCCTCTGCAGATGCGGATGGCATGAATTCCTGAGCCTCATAGAATCCCATAGCCGTAAGCTCCATAGAATCCATTGGAATATCCTTCCAAACGGACTTCCTGGAGAGTACCTGCTTATCCATTAAGATATAAGCATCTCCGCAGAATACCACCTTAATCGGAAGACCGGCCCACTGTACCTTCACATAGTCATGCAAGACCTGTGCAAAGTGGTCCTCCGCCTTAACGAAATTCGGATAGTGGTCCATGACCAACCAGATTGGCTCCGCCTCTGCCATTGCGGTGATGCGATCTAGAATGTTCTCCAGGGTCAGCCCATCGGTCCATTCTACGCCCACTGCAGCAGCCAACAGCTTCAATTCGCCGGTTCCTGTGGTCGGATATGCGGTAAAAAAGATGTGTTTGCGGTCTTCTAGGAAATGATGTAATAAAGCCGTCTTTCCCATTCCCTGACGACCGTATAGAACAAAAAGCGAAAGATTCTCATCTTCCGCGAAAGAATTTAAAGTAGCTAATTGCGCTATTCTACCTGTAAACATAGATGTTCCCCTCTCGCAAGACTGATTTTATTGTAATACGTTTCAACTAAATCTTTCAACCGCATTTTATTGTGGTGATTTTTTTCATTCCCCCACATTTAGGATGAAAATCCGGTGTTCTTTTTCTATGGATTCAACTATACTGTAATTAGAAAGTATCTTTTTTCGTTTTTTACGCGAAAAAGCATATAAGGAGGGGTTTTTATGCCAGGCTTTCGTTCCCATTTTATCTTCGGGCAAAACGCCTTATCATCCTGTAAAACCGCAGCAGAACTGCGTTTCATCAAGGATCACAAGACTTGCTACCAGTTAGGACAGCAAGGACCGGATTTGTTTTTCTATTTTGCTCCCGCACACATCTTCCATGACGGCAATATTGGTACAATTATGCATAATGCTGCCACCCTTGGATTCATAGATAGTCTTATTTTTGTAAGGAACCGACTGCTGACCAGATGCGATCGCGACATTGCAGATGCCTATATCGCCGGCTTCATGGGCCACTATAGCTTTGACACCGCATGTCACCCTTACGTCCATTACCGTGCCAAGAAAATGAAATACAAGGATGACTTCACCAAGAGCTTCGGTATCCACGTTGCATTGGAGACCGACATCGATGCAGCATTGCTTCGTCACTACATGCATTTATCCGTCTCTCAATTTGCCCTAGAGCCAACCATTGCCCTGTCTCCGAAGGAGCGTGTGGTGATCTCCCATTTATTGGCTCAGGCCATTGGTCGGACTTATCCGACACACCGCATGTTCCCGCTGACGATTCATCTGGCTATTTGTAATTTCTGGTTATTGAATAAGTTGATGCGTGACCCGAAGGGTCGCAAGAAGAAGCTGGTTCGCTTCGTAGACGAGAGGATCTGTCATCATATCTTCGTCTCCGGCATTGTTGCCAACGACGGATTCAAAGCCTATAAGGACCCATGTAACCTGCGCCACTTGGAATGGCACAATCCTTGGGATCCGTCCATTACCTCCCATCAGGATGTTTACCAGCTGATGGAACAAGGCTTGGCGGCGTATGAGCTTCATTTAGAGAACTATAAGAACCTCATCGCCACCCTACCTAAGAAATTGCTTCCTACCCATGAATACGGGGAAGAATATTATCGTCGCCTGAACCACCTGTTACAGGAGTTAGGGGACTTAAGCTACGACAGTGGATTACCGCTGTAAGAACTCTTCCACCTGATGATAGATGATATCCATCAGACGGGTTCTAGCTTCAATAGACGCCCATGCAATATGAGGCGTAATAATTAAACGATCGCTGTCCTTGATGCGACGCAGCGGATTTGCCTCCACCATTGGTTCCTCACAGAGAACGTCCAATCCGGCACCGGCAATTTCCTCCTGCTCGATGGCATCTGCCAAGTCAGCTTCATTTACAATGGCACCACGGCCGACATTGATGAACAATGCGCTCTTCTTCATTTTGCGGAAGGCTGCAGCATCCATGAGGTTCGTGGTGTTTTCTGTTAACGGCGCATGCACGGATACGATGTCACTGGTGGCCAGCAAGGTATCGAAATCCACTTCCTCGTAGGTGTTGTCGTGGTTCTTACCGGAGGTGGAATAATAAATCACCTTCGCAACAAACGCACTAGCCAAATCAGCCACGCGCTTACCGATGGCACCCAATCCAATAATAACCCAAGTCTTTCCTGCTAATTCATGGAACGGCAGATCGAAATGGGTAAAAATCTTATCGTTCACATAGCGTTCTTCCTTCACGTACGCATCGTAATAATGCAGATGCTCCAGCAAATAGAACATCAATGCAAAGGTGTGCTGTGCAACCGTCTCAGTAGAATACCCAGCTACATTTCTCCAAGCAATATTCCGAGAAGCCAGATACTCTAAATCCAAGTTATTAATACCGGTAGCGGTAACACAAATCAACTTCAAGTGATCTGCGTCCCCTAAGGACTTCTCGTTCATCGGGACCTTATTCGTAATAATAATATCTGCGTCCTTCACACGCTCTCTGGCTTCTTCCACC
>JAGDAL010000353.1 GCA_017959525.1 Lachnospiraceae bacterium
TGCATCTGCTCGTCCAAGTAGTCTTCCTGCTCCGGAGATAAATCCACCTTCGGCACCACAATCTTCTCCTTGGCCGCCATGGCCTCCGGTAATCCCTTCACCGCAGCAAAAGGCAGGAACTGCTTCGCCCGCTCCGATACCGGCATCTTATTCTTCGGTCTAGTCGCCACTGCGATGTCCTCCTATCTGGTGATTCCGTTCTCTGGTCGTGCCCTTCTCTTCTAAGTTCATGCCCTTCATCACCGCATCTTTTCCGAACTTCTGCTTCAGCTCAATCACTGCTTCCTGAATCTTATGATTCCGCTCTAAATCCGCCGCATCAGTAAAAAAGCTGTACTGATGGAATTCCTCCGGCATAACGTTGTTACAAGAGATGTTCACCCGACGAATATCATAATTGGGATTGATAATCTGTTCATAGAGCTTCATCATGGCAGGAATAATAATGATATCCGCATTGGTATCATCCCCTAAGTTCACCGTTCCATGGGCCGGCGGCACATTCAGCCGGTTGGAATATCCCACATGCAGAGTAATGGACTTGGTAAGAAGCTTCTTCTCCACTAAATCCAAGCAGATTAAGTCCGCCATCTCCTTCACAATCAGCTTGCCGTCTTCGTAATTGTAATCACTCATCAAGACCTGCCCGGAGGTAATACTCTTGGTCCGGGTGTGATAATTCTTAATGTCCGCAATGGTCACCGGTTCCCTGCCCCAGGCATGGTCGATAAGCAGCTCCGCATCAATACCGAAGAGACGATACAACAGATCATCATCCGCTCTGGCAATATCTCCCATGGTATAGATGCCATAAGGTGCCAGACGTCTTGCAATACCACCACCAATGCGCCAGAAGTCCGTTAAAGGCTTATGATCCCATAGCGTCTTACAATAACTCTCTTCATCCAGTTCCCCGATGAAGTCGGCAGCGTGCTTCGCCGTAATATCCAACGCAATCTTCGTTAGGTACAGATTGCTACCGATGCCGCAGGTCGCCCGCACATGCACCGTATCATAGATATCCTGCATAATACGCTGGCCCAATTCCTTGGCGGTCATGTCATAGAGCTTCAGATACTCCGTCACATCCATGAATGCCTCATCCACGGAATACACATAGATATCCTGCTTGGAAATATACTTTAAATATATTCCGTAAATCTCCGCGGAATAATCCAAGTACTTCTGCATCCGCGGTGGCGCCATAATATAATCAATGCCCTTCGGAATCTCGAAGACACGGCAACGGTTATGGATGCCCAGTGCCTTCATGGCCGGCGAGATTGCCAGACAAATGGTCTTATCCGACCGTGTTGGATCTGCAACAACCAATCGGGTGGTCATAGGATCCAATCCACGCTCCGCACACTCTACCGAGGCATAGAAGGATTTTAAATCAATACACAAATAGGTTCGTTTTTTCATGGGCCTATTATAGCATAATCTTCGAAAGTATGTTTGTATTTTCTTGTAAAAAAGAAGGCCACCGTAAGGTGACCTCCTTCTGCTTCTTATAAGTTATTATAAGCGTTGTACTCCGTACAGATTGCGTTAGTGTTTACCAATAGAATATTCATTGCAATGTAAGCACCGATTCCACACAAGAACATACCGAACAAGTTCCACATCAATACGGAAGTACCGTTCTCCTGGAAGGATAATCCGTAACGTGGAGCATTTCTCTGAAGACGGTTACCCATCTTGTAAACATAGTAGAAATGATAGATACCACAAGTAATAATGCTAAGTCCAAGGTAAGCCCAGAAAGAAGTGGTGTGGTCTCCGTCGCCATCACAAGCGATGTTGATGTCACGCTCTAAGGTATACATCATATACAAACTATAGATACCACAGGTAATGATTCCAAGGAAGATGTAAGCCCAAATGCTACGATCTGTTTTTAATGCGCCAGTATACATATGATTGCCTCCATTGTTTGGTGTAGTCGGATTGATTGGTGTTGTCGGATTGATTGGTTCAGTTGGATTTACAACGCCGCCATCGACGGAAGTCTGTAAATCAGCCCACAACTCTTTTGCGTAGGTAGGAGCATTCTTCACTTCGTCTCCAACCTGGAAGCCCCCGTCTGTCGGGCCGGCCTGCATGTTGTTGGTGATGAAGTAGTATCCAAGAATACCTGCTACTGCAAGAAGTACCGGACGTCCGCTAGCACGGAAGATTCCGGATGCGTAGTAGTTGCCGAATGCTGCAAGATAAACGATGAATATCACAACGGAATTGATAATACACACTGAAGCACTACATACACCTGCTCAAAGCAGTACCACAAATTACTTACGGGATACTTCCTTGCGCCAGTTTCTAA
>JAGDAL010000354.1 GCA_017959525.1 Lachnospiraceae bacterium
AGTTGGATAACTTCATCTCCATCAATAACGCAGTAGATATCGACCTCTATGGCCAGGTGAATGCGGAGTCTGCGGGAATTCGTCAGATTTCCGGAGCAGGCGGACAGATGGACTTCGTTATGGGTGCATACTTGTCCAATGGCGGTAAGAGCTTCATCTGCTTGTCCTCTACTTTTGCCAAGAAGGACGGCAGCTTAGCATCCCGTATCCGCCCAACCCTTGCAGAGGGCTCCATCGTAACCGACACCAGACCACAGACCATGTACGTGGTTACAGAGTATGGTATGGTGAACTTGAAGGGCGCATCCGCATGGGAGCGTGCAGAGAAGTTGATTTCCATCGCACATCCGGACTTCCGTGATGAGTTGATTAAGGAAGCTGAGAAGCAGAAGATTTGGAGACGTTCCAATCGCTAATATTGTTTTTATCATCCGTCGGAGGTTTTCTCCGGCGGATTTTCTGTTAAAATGGGGCTATGAAAAAATGTAAGTATGAAAAAGTATGTGGAGGCTGTGATTATCAGGGCCTTCCATATGAGAAGCAATTGAATAAAAAGCAGCGCGCAGTGGAGAATCTTTTGGCGCCGGTGCTATTAAAAAGTGGATATTCCAAAGAGGAGACAGCTGCTCTTTTTCGCCCAATCATCGGAGCTGATCAGCCTTATGGATATCGCAACAAGATCCATGCGGTCTTCGGCCGCGGTCGGAACAAGAAGATTATCTGTGGTACCTATGAGAAGGGTAGCCACTGGGTAGTAGACATTGATGATTGCCAGATTGAACATCCCCATGCGGTGGAGATGATTCGTGGAATCAAGGATTTGATGCCCTCTTTTCGCATGCAGCCATATGACGAGGACAAGAAAACAGGACTGCTTCGTCATGTGTTAATTCGTGTTGGGCAGCAGGCAGACCGGGAAGAATACATGGTGGTACTGGTTACGGGAACGAAGACATTTCCCGGCAAGAAGAATTTCGTGAAGGCCATTGTGGATAAGTATCCGGAAATCACAACGGTGGTGTGGAATATCAACGATAAGAAGACCAGCATGGTCTTAGGGGACAAGGAAGAAGTTCTCTTTGGCCCCGGATATGTAACGGATGAGCTCCTAGGGAATCGCTTTAAGATTTCTCCGAAGTCCTTCTACCAGGTGCATCATGGACAGACGGAGAAGCTCTATACCGCAGCGATTGCAGCGGCTAAGTTACAGCCGACAGATGTGGTACTGGATGCCTATTGCGGAACCGGAACCATCGGTATTTGCGCGGCGCCTCACTGTGGCTCTGTCGTAGGTGTAGAGTTGAACCCGGCAGCGGTTTTAGATGCCAAGGAAAATGCCAAGAAGAACGGTGTTGAGAATATATCTTTTCGCGCCGGAGATGCGGGGGAGTATCTGTTGCGGCAGGCGGCAGAGGGCAAGAACCTTCCCAATGTGGTCATTATGGATCCGCCCCGTAGTGGAAGCAGCAAGGAATTCATTCAGGCCTTACAGAAGATTCGCCCGGAGCGAATCGTCTATGTATCTTGCGGACCACAGTCCCTGGCCAGAGACTTGGGCTTTTTGCTGCGACCGAAGCATGGCAAGCGGTTATACCGTGTGGAGAGTATCCAGCCCTGTGATATGTTCCCGATGACAAATCACGTCGAGACGGTATGTTTATTGTCCAAACTTCATGAAGCAAAGCATCATATCAACGTAAAAGTAGATATGGACGAGCTTGATCTTACAAGTGCGGAAGCTAAAGCAACATATAAAGAGAT
>JAGDAL010000355.1 GCA_017959525.1 Lachnospiraceae bacterium
TACAACGCCGATTGCTGCGGACATTACCAATGCAAGACTGGCCGCAATCATAATAATTGTGCGCACCATGTTTCTGTTTCTTTTCATAACGTACCTTTCCGATTGCCTCCTGCAATTCAAATCAAACAAAAAAAGCAAGGACAATGCGCCCTTGCAATAAAACTAAATCAAGTGAATGATGCAACTGGCTGACATTTTACAGTCCCTATAGCTTTGCGTCACAGGCTTTCACCTGCTTTGCTCAGTGTTTACTTGTTTCGGTCGCTCAAATCACGCAATGTCGATTATACGGGCTAAGCGTTCCCCGCGCAATCAAATTTTATCCTTTTTAAACAAATTCGACGTTCTAACCACAGGTTAGACAAATTCTATACAACTGTTTTGTGCATATTTTTTAGTAGCCTGTATATCCCTATACATATGAAAAACGTTCCACCACAATTTGTGGCAGAACGTATAGGAAACTAGATTCTTTTATTCCGTTTTCCATGCATCCGCGTACAAAATTTTGCGGAGCATTTCTTCATAGGAAACCATCTGCAAACAGTCGAATGATTTCGCGCATTCCGCTACCATGGAAGATAGCGCCTGTCGGCAGAACACCTCATAACACTCCGGGTTACAGTTCTTCTTCATCAGTAGTGGATTGTAATTGGCCCGCTTCGTGTCCTCCTCCAAGTTGGCGTAAGCTCCCATGGTATAGATGAACTTGCCCAGATAATATCCCATATCCGATAAGTTCTTCTCCTGCTCGTCTCTCTTCCATAAGAAGAACTCCGACAGCAGGGAACCCATATAGCCGGCCACCACGTCCATATTCTCTTCCCGCCGGGCTGCAGCATCCTGCATCTTACGAATCAGTTCTTCCACCGCTGCAACCTTCTCGGGGTATTCTGCACAAATCGCCTCATAGACCTTGCGGTAGGATTTTGCCAAGGTACGCTTACTTAGATTGCTGCCGTCCTTGGTCGCATCCTGCAATCGATGATACTCCAAGAGTAGATTCATCCGCGCCACATAACGGGTGGCATCGTTCACATAGGCCAGTTGCTTCTTCCCCGGATGTCCTGGGCAGAGGAAACGTTGTTCCTCCAACGGCAAATCATATAAACCGGTTAAGAGAATAATGAGAAATGTCATGTCGCAGTTCAATAGCATTCTGCCCTTCACCCCCACAAGACTGCGTAATTCCAGACACAGACCGCAGTTAAAAGCCTTATACTCTTCCTGCTCCGCATCGGACAGCATCTTATGGTTATCATGGATGAAGCCTAACATATTCTCACCTCCTCGTTCTTTTATAATAGAAAAAACGGCCCGGTTGGACCACATTGTTCCTCTTAGTAATTCTAATCTAAGAGTTCCTTACAATGAAGTCAACCAAGCCGCATAAGATTTAAGAAAAGTTTAATAATTGGTTCAAACTTTCTTTAGAATTTCAAAGAAAAAGCCAGACGATAAGCCGGGTTATGTCGTTGCGCGATCATCTATCTAGGATGACTGTTACCAGTCACCTCAAGCGACCTACCCGAGACTAGCGGGCCACCTTCGTCTCACTTTGGTCTTGCTTCGAATGGGGTTTACATGGCTACGGGTGTTACCATCCGCACGGTAGTCTCTTACACTGCCTTTCCACCCTTACCCACACAAGGTGGGCGGTATATCTCTGTTGCACTATCCTTGGAGTCACCTCCACCGGACGTTATCCGGCATCCTGCCCTATGAAGCCCGGACTTTCCTCACCTGCCAGCTTTCGCATATGGCAGCCGCGATCACGTGTCTGACTTTGACTTTTGCAATTATACACAAATTTATACGTTAAAACAACTGCCACCGATAAATTCCCGAATCAGGGAATTGTTATTGATGCCTTCCGTCGGAATCGGAAGTACATAGTCCAAAAGCTTCAGCAGGCGATTGGCCTCTGCGTACTCCGGACATCCCGGTTCGATAGCATACAACTGTGGCTGTGCGTATACCTTCAATGCTGCCAACTCATAGATGAGTGCAGAATTGAACATGGCGTCTGCTTTCTCCTGGAATGGGAAGATGTTCTTCTCCTCTCCGCGACGTACGGAATCCCACATAGCGATGGTCTCCTGCGCAGAGGTTCCACGGGTTCTGGCATCACGGACAATCCGTCGAATCAGACGTCCATCAGTGGTCGGAAGCGGATTGTGCTCATCGATGGCCAGATGGGTCAATGCGGAGATGTAGATCTTATACTTACTCTCTGCAGGCAGGGAATAAGACAGGCGATCATTCAATCCATGAATACCCTCGATTACCAGGACATCATCCGGTCCTAACTGCATGTAGTTGCCGCGGTATTCCCGCTTACCAATCTTGAAGTTGAAGGACGGAAGCTCTACCCGCTCGCCAGCCAGAAGCTTATTCATATCGGAGTTAAACAGCTCGATATCGATGCCCTCTAAGGCCTCGAAGTCCTTCTCACCGAATTCATCCAACGGCATCTGGTCACGATTTAAATAGTAGTCATCCAATCCAACCGGATGCGGCTTCAATCCCAACGCGCTTAACTGAATGGATAAGCGATGGGAAAAGGTGGTCTTACCGGAGGAAGACGGACCTGCAATAATAACGAACTTGCGACTGCGGTCAGAAGCAATCTCTCTGGCTAATGCACCGATGCGCTCTTCCATCAAGGCTTCCTGGGTCAGAATAATCTCCTGGATACGGCCTGCTGCAATGGCGTCATTCAAGGCACCAATGGTCGGCACATCCATCATCTTACCCCAGTGGATAGACTCTTGCATAACGGAAAACAGCTTCGTGGCCGGATCAAAAGGTGCCATAGTCTTGCCATCTTTCTTATCCGGGAAGAGAAGCATGAATCCCTCATCAAAAGGAACCACGTCGAAGTACTTCAGATACTTGGTAGAAGCCACCATGTATCCATAGAAGTAATCCTTGGAACCGTGTAAATCATAGATATTAA
>JAGDAL010000356.1 GCA_017959525.1 Lachnospiraceae bacterium
ACGCTAATGGACCCGTGACCTAAGCCCTCTGAGACCAATTTTTTCTTGACTTGCCATGACAAAAAGCGTATTGGTGGAACAACAACATTTTACAGGAAGTAAGAATTATGATGTTACTTAGATTTTTCGACAACTCCAACGTAGCACCGATCAATCCCGTGGATGATAATCAGGGGATTATTTGTCGTGGCGTTGTGAGGAGTGAAGAATCATAAGGTATCAATGTAGATACAGTGATGTGAGAGAAGCCTCATCGAACGCCAAGCGTTTGATGGGGCTTTTTTTATATAACAAGACAAGTAAGGAGGGCAAGAACATGACAAGAAAAGAAGTAGTAAACGGTTTTTATGCACAGTACGACGAGGCTGGCCGCCTGGAAAGCGACAAGCAGGGAGAGGTGGAGTACATTGTGACCATGGATTATATCCATCGGTATCTAAAGCCGGGGATGAAGGTGGCCGAAATCGGTGCAGCGACCGGTCGCTATTCCGTTGCACTGGCGAAGGAAGGCTACGATGTAACAGCGGTGGAGTATACCCAGTGCAACTATGAACAGCTGGTGGAGAATGCTAAGGGTCTAGACAACATCCACTGTTTCCAAGGGGATGCGGTGCATCTTGGCGAGATTTCCGATGATAGCGTTGATGTTACGCTGCTTTTGGGACCAATGTATCACCTGTATGAAGAGGAAGAGCAATTGGCAGCATTGCGGGAAGCGCAGCGTATTACCAAGCAGGGTGGAACCATCTTGATTGCTTACCTTTCCATCTATGCCATCATGTACACCAACTACCTGAAGAACAACTTCGCCCATGGATTTGAAGAAAACTTCACGGAAGACTGTGGATTTAAGCATTTTCCGGAGCAGTTGTTCACCGGATTTACGATGGAAGAGTTCGAGAAGCTGGTTGGAAAAACAACGATGACAATCGAAAAAAGCGTTGCCGTGGACGGTATGTTGGAATTGGCACAACATCGTGCAGACTTCGGACTAGAGGGGGAAGACTTCGAAAAGTTCCTAAAATACCATCTCCACTTTTGCGAGCGAAGAGAATTGCTTGGTATGTCCAGCCATATCCTAATGATTTGCAAGAATACGAAATAAGGGTCCCTCGACTCCGCCCTCCGGGAGCTACCCAGGGCCACCTGAGGAAAAAAACAGACAATGTGTGACAATATGTATGAAATACGATAAAAAGTATAAAAACTTATACATTTATCTAGATTCTAGAAGAATCTCTTGGTAAAATATAGGTGTCTCGTATTATGGCAGGATGACTAGAGAAAAGAATCCGAGAACAACCGTGGGAAAGTTGTTTTTAAAACATAAGGGAGGCACAATATGGCAAAGAATAAGGTTCCGAAAAAGGGGCAGGACAATGGACAGGTCAGCATTCGCAACAGTGTCAAAACCAAGCTGATCTCTGTGATGATGCTGGTAACGGCGGTTCCGCTGATTATCTCCATTATCGTTAGCTACATTACGTCTACGAACAAGGCATTGGAGGATGCGGAAGCAAACTTACAGTGGCAGGCATCCTATCTTGCCAGCAAATTCGAAAACAAGCTGGATACCAATCTGAAGATGGTAAACAGCATTGCCAACAACCCTACCGTACTTATGTATGCCAAGGGAGCGGAAGGTATTCCACAGTCGGCAGTTACAGAGACACTGAAAGCTTATGATGAAGTTATGGGCGACGGAGAGAATACTGCCATTACCGATGCAAAAGGTATGCAGATTGCCCGTGGTACCGGTGATTGCATTGATGTATCCGAGCGTGAGTACTTCACGGAAGCAATCCAGGGCAAGACCTACATTTCCAACGTACAGGTCAGCAAGACCAACGGCAAGCGAATGATTACCTTTGCGGTTCCGATTATGGATGGCAATACCCCAATTGGTATCGTGCACCGAAACTATGGTATGGATAATTTCCATGAGCTGTTGGCTGAAGAGGCAGACGATGCCTTCCTGGTAGCCCGCGACGGAATGATTGCCGCACACTCTCAGTATGAGATCGGTGAGGGCGCTCATGAAGAGGAGAGCCGTGCACAGTCCCAGTTCTATACCTCCGGTTTGGATAAGGGATTCTATAAGGCAGATACCGGCCGTGGTTATAAGGCTTTTATGGCTTATGTAAAAGAACCACAGTCCGGATTCATTGTTGTATCTGCAACCAGCGAAGAAAAAGTTATGTCAGCAGCAAGAGCCGCAGCAATCACCGTTATTATCGTAGGTGTGGTATTGCTTGCTATTGCGATTTTGATTTCTTATCTGATGGCAAAGAGCTTCACCGAGCCAATCAAGGCCGTAGGCGTGTCCCTCGGTGCATTGGCAGACGGACGCTTTGTTGCTGTAGAGAAATTCGATCGTCGTAAAGATGAGTTTGGTAAGATTTCCCA
>JAGDAL010000032.1 GCA_017959525.1 Lachnospiraceae bacterium
AAGCAATCCTGTCTGAGTATTCCATGGCAGATCCGAATATCCATATCGATGTGAACGTGGTGGAGGAGCGTAACTTAGGCGAGATGCTTGGTGTAGAGACCAAGGTATTACCGCTTTCTACTGAGTCCACTTCCCGTGTGATTAATTTGCTTTTATCCCTGCCGAACGGCATTCAGCGTATGTCCGATGCCATTCCGGGATTGGTTGAGACTTCCTTGAATCTTGGAATTACCAAGATGGAGGCAGAGTACTTACAGCTGGGATTCTCCATCCGTAGCTCTGTAGGCGCAGCATACGTAGCACTTCGTCAGAAGGTGACCTTCGTATCCCGTGCATTTGGCGCAACCGTTGCCATGAACGGTGAGTACCCGGCTTGGGAGTATGTTCAGGATTCTCCGCTTCGCGATAAGCTCTGCGCAATTTACAAGGATATGTTCGGAAAAGATTTGGAAGTTCGCGCCATCCATGCAGGATTGGAGTGCGGATTGTTATCCGGCAAGATTGAGGGCTTGGACGCAGTGTCCATGGGACCGGATTTGTACGACATTCATACACCGGGAGAGAGACTTTCTATTTCTTCCACACAGCGTATGTATGACTTCGTTCGCAATATCATTGAAACCAAGTAGGATACAGTTAGTAAATGAGGTTTTTGTATGTTAAGAATCGGATTGTTAACCAGTGGTGGAGATTGTCAGGCATTGAACGCTGCCATGCGTGGCGTAGTAAAGGGCTTAAGTGCCAATGTCCCGGACCTGGAAGTCTATGGTTTTTTCAACGGATATCATGGACTGATTTACGGCGATTATCGCTTGCTGACCAGCAATGATTTTTCCGGAATCCTGACGAAGGGAGGAACGATTCTTGGTTCTTCCCGTCAGCCATTCAAGCTGATGCGTGAGCCGGATGAGAATGGCCTGGACAAGGTAGAGGCTATGAAGTCCAACTACTACAAGCTGAACCTGAACTGCCTAGTGATCCTAGGCGGTAACGGTACACAGAAAACCGCGAATCTCCTGCGGGAAGAGGGATTGAATATCATCCATCTTCCGAAGACCATTGATAATGATATCTATGGTACGGACATGACGTTTGGTTTCTACAGTGCAGTGAATATCGCCTGCGAAGCCATCGATTGTATTCATACGACAGCCGCTTCCCATAACCGTGTCTTCATCGTAGAAGTCATGGGACATAAGGTTGGCTGGCTGACCTTATATGCCGGAGTTGCATCCGGTGCGGATATTATCCTCTGACCGGAGATTCCGTACGACGATGACAAGATTGTTGAGGCTATCGAGGCCCGCAACAAAGCCGGCAAGGGATTTACCATTCTTGCAGTAGCTGAGGGTGCCATCTCCAAGGAAGACGCCAAGCTTAGCAAGAAGGAATTGAAGAAAAAACAGGAGAAAGAAGGTTATCCGTCCGTATCCTACCGCATTGCCAAGATGATCGGAGATCGTACCGGTGCAGAAGCCCGCGTAACGGTTCCGGGTCATACCCAGCGAGGCGGAAGCCCATGCCCATATGACCGCGCACTTTGTACACGTTTAGGATCTGCTGCAGCGAAGGCCATTATGGAGCAGAAGTACGGCAACATGGTAGCGATTGTAAACGGCGAGACCAAGCTGGTTCCGTTGGAAGAGGTTGCCGGCAAGTTAAAGACCGTCGATCCGGAATGTAAGATGATCAAAGAAGCAAAGCGCATTGGCATCAGTTTCGGTGACTAAATCAGAATAGTTAGGAGTATTACTACATGTCCTATGTAGCTCTATATCGAAAATTCCGACCACAGGAATTCTCGGAAGTAAAGGGACAAGATCATATTGTAACCACACTGAAGAATCAGTTGAAGAACGACCGTATTGGTCACGCTTATCTTTTTACCGGTACCCGAGGTACCGGTAAAACTACGGTGGCAAAGCTTTTTGCCAAGGCCGTCAACTGTGAGAATCGTCAGGAAGACGGAAGCCCTTGCGGCGAGTGTCCGTCCTGTCGTGCCATTGCAGAAGGCCGTTCCATGAATGTCGTGGAGATGGATGGTGCGTCCAACAACGGTGTGGATCATGCACGTAGCATCATTGAGGAGATTGCGTACCCGCCGACGGAAGGCCGCTACAAGGTCTACATCATCGATGAGGTACATATGTTAAGTACCGGTGCCTTCAATGCGTTATTGAAGACCATTGAGGAGCCGCCGAGCTACGCGATTTTTATCCTGGCAACCACAGAGGTCCAGAAGGTTCCGATTACCATTCTCTCCCGTGTGCAGCGTTACGACTTCCACCGGATTTCCATTGATACGATTTCTGCCCGACTGGCGGATTTGATGGAACGGGAAGGCGTCGATGCGGAAGAGAAGGCCCTGCGTTATGTGGCGAAGGTGGGCGACGGATCCATGCGTGATTCCTTATCCTTGCTGGATCAGTGTATCGCATTTTATCCGGACCAGACCTTAACCTATGACAATGTGCTGAACGTGTTGGGTGCGGTGGATAACGAAGTCTTTTCCAAGATTCTACGTGGCATCATGAATCGGGATGTGTCCGAAGTGATTCGTGTAGTGGACGAGATTATTATCGAAGGCCGGGAGATTGGCCAGTTTGTGACGGATTTTACCTGGTATCTACGTAACCTGCTCCTGGTGAAGAATATTGAGAACATGGAAGATATTTTAGATATCTCTACGGATAATTTGAAGGTAATGCAGGAAGAGGCCCAGAAGCTGGACGAAGCCGTGCTCATGCGGTATATTCGTGTATTGTCCACACTGTCCGATCAGTTGCGAAACGCCACCCAGAAGCGTGTTATGACGGAGATTGCAATGATTCGTTTGTGCCGTCCGCAGATGGAGCGGGATAACGATTCTA
>JAGDAL010000357.1 GCA_017959525.1 Lachnospiraceae bacterium
CATGGGCAGGAAACAATCAAGAAAATACAAGCACGGCTAATCCAGTTTGCCCAGCCGCCGCCAAGCACCAATGGAGGAATTACAGCGAGTAATGCTGCACCAATGGTAACCACCGGCGTGTAGTATTTTGCAAAACGGGTAATGAAGTTCTCCAGACGAGCCTTCTTGCTGCTGGCGTTCTCTACCAACTCCAAAATCTTGGCAACAGTAGAATCTTCATAAGCTTTGGTAACACGTACCTTCAAGGTGCCGTCCTGGTTCACGCAACCACTGATGACATCATCCCCAACGTTCACGCGACGGGGAACAGATTCACCGGTTAGTGCAGAAGTATCTAAGAAGGAAGTACCTTCGGTAACAACACCGTCCAGCGGAATCTTCTCCCCCGGTTTTACCACGATGATACTGTCAATGGCGACATCGTCCGGATCTACTTCTTCTAAGACGCCGTCCACTTCTACGTTGGCATACTCCGGAGCGATGCTCATCATATCGGAGATGGACTGGCGGGATTTACCTACCGCGTAGCTCTGGAATAACTCGCCAATCTGATAGAAGAGCATAACCGCCATGGCCTCGGAATATTCACCCATGGCAAACGCAGCGAAGGTTGCCACCATCATCAGGAAGTTCTCATCGAAGACCTGTCCGTGTCGGATGTTGATGGCTGCCTTGCGGATAACATCATATCCGATAATCAGATACGGAATCACATAGATGATAAACTGTCCCCACCAAGGAATTGGCTCTAAGAATCCTAGGTGCTCTGCAATTAATAGGATAAAAAAGATGATCAGTACGACAATGACCCGTCGTAGCATTTTCTTTTGTTTCTTGTTCATAGATTAGTCCTCCTAAATAGTAGAAAAGCGGTCGTAAGAGACGACCGCTTGGTATCACGTATTAGGCGATTTCGATTTCGCAGTCCGGCTCTACCTTTTTGCATGCAGCAACGGCAGCAGTTAATAACTCATCGAACTGTTCCTCCGGAGCTTCCAATGTAAGCTTCTGAGTCATGAAATTCACGTTGGCATCGATAACGCCCGGAATGTTCTTGATCGCTTCTTCCATCTTAGCTGCACAGTTAGCACAATCAACTTCGCATTTAAACTTCTTCTTCATAATATAATCTCCTTACTTACTCCTCAATATGTTCCTTGCCCTGTCCCATGATAGTGCGTACATGATCGTCTGCCAGAGAATAAATCATCTGCTTGCCGTCCCGACGTGCCTTCACAAGACCTGCGGTCTTCAGAATCTTCAGCTGGTGGGATACGGCGGACTGGGTCATGCCCAGGCTCTCGGCTAAGTCGCATACACATATCTCATTGGAAAAAAGAGCAAATAGTATTTTGATTCGAGAGGAATCACCAAAGACCTTGAACAACTCAGCTAAGTCGTACATCTCGTCTTCGTCCGGCAATTGTGCACGGACAACGCTGACAACATCGTTGTGCACGCAGGTCTCTTCACAATGTTCTACATCTGCTAATGCCATCTTGTCCTCCTTTCATCATATGAACATCTGAATGATTGTTCATATGTTCATTATATCAGAGAATAAACGGAAGTCAACCACTATATGTTGGGGTGCGAAAACGTTTTAACCACGTTTCCTAGTAGTATTTTTGGAAATTTTTACATATTTTTTGTTTTTGCCTCTTCCATTTTTTGCGCGCATGGTATATCATTGGTAATGTACAAGATATTGTGTTTGACTGTTTATTTTTGTTCTAGATTTTGTGATTTGTCTTGTAATTTCACTTTTTCCATTGAATTATTAGAAAACTAGAGAAGTTTTATAAATATAGAGGAGGAGTTTGGTTTGGAAACAAAAGATTTAGAGGTACGCACACACATTATTAAGCGTAATGGCCGTGAGGTAGACTTCCAGAAGGAGAAGATTATCAACGCTATCCGTAAGGCAAATGCGGAGATTGCCGGAATCCACCAGATGAACGACTTCCAGATTCAAGCTGTCGCTGACAAGATCGCC
This sequence comes from Lachnospiraceae bacterium, assembly GCA_017959525.1. Classification (GTDB taxonomy): domain Bacteria; phylum Bacillota; class Clostridia; order Lachnospirales; family Lachnospiraceae; genus XBD2001. The sequence goes on from JAGDAL010000357.1 coordinate 1,997, forward strand.
CGTCAGGTCGCTGAATCTTCCCATGCAGTGAACGTAGAGGATATCCAGGATATGGTTGAGACCGGTATCATGGAGATGCGTTGCTACGAGGTAGCACAGAAGTATGTTCGTTATCGCTATAAGCGTGAGCTCTCTCGTAAGACCAACACCACAGACAACGGAATCTTAGCGCTCATTGACCAGCTGAACGAAGAAGTAAAGCAGGAGAACTCTAACAAGAATCCGGTCATTAACTCTACCCAGCGTGATTACATGGCAGGCGAAGTATCTAAGGACTTGACCCAGCGTGTACTTTTGCCGGAGGAGATTACCAAGGCTCATGAAGAGGGTATCATTCACTTCCATGATTCCGATTATTTCGCACAGCGTGAGCACAACTGCGATTTGATTAACTTAGAGGATATGTTGTGGAACGGAACCGTCATTTCCGAGACCATGATTGAGCGCCCACACAGCTTCTTTACCGCATGTAACGTTACCACGCAGATTGTGGCACAGGTGGCTTCCAACCAGTACGGTGGACAGTCCTTCTCTTTGTCCCACTTGGCTCCGTTCGTTGACATCAGCCGTAAGAAGATTCGTGCACAGGTCATTGCAGAGCGTGAAGAGTGTGGCGAAGCGATTGATGATAAGATTGTAGACAAGCTGACAGAGAATCGTTTGGAGACAGAGATTCGCAACGGTATCCAGACCATTCAGTATCAGTTGATTACCTTGATGACCTGTAACGGTCAGGCTCCGTTCGTTACCATGTTCATGTATTTGGATGAGGTTCCGGAAGGACAGACCAGAGAAGATCTTGCGAAGATCATTAAGGAAGTTCTGCTTCAGAGAATGCAGGGCGTTAAGAATGAGAAGGGTGTTTGGGTAACACCGGCATTCCCGAAGCTCATCTATGTTTTGGATGAAGATAATATCCATGAGGATGCACCTTACTTCTATTTAACAGAGCTGGCTGCAAAATGTACCGCGAAGCGTATGGTTCCGGATTATATTTCTGCGAAGGTGATGAAGGAGTTGAAGGGCGGAGACCTCTACACTTGCATGGGCTGCCGTTCTTTCTTAACACCGGACCGCTTTACCGCTGCCGGCATTGGCAACATTGAGAAGCGTAAGAATTACAAAGAAGGCGAGCGCCGTTACTACGGACGTTTCAACCAGGGTGTTGTTACCATTAACTTAGTCGACGTTGCTTGTTCTTCCTATGGAGATATGGACAAGTTCTGGGCCATCTTAGAGGATCGCTTGGAGTTGTGCCACAGAGCACTTCGTTGCCGTCATGAGCGTTTGCTTGGCACGGTATCTGATGTTGCTCCGATTTTGTGGCAGCACGGTGCGCTGGCTCGTCTTGAGAAAGGTGAGACCATCGATCGTTTGTTATACAACGGATACTCCACCATCTCCCTTGGCTATGCCGGCTTAAGCGAGATGTGCTACCGTATGCTTGGTGTTTCCCACACCGACCCAATGGGCAAGGAATTTGCTCTGAAGGTAATGCAGAAGTTGAATGACAAGTGCGGTGAGTGGAAGGCTGCTGAGAATATTGATTATTCCGTATATGGTACTCCGATGGAGTCCACCACTTACAAGTTCGCGAAGGCACTGCAGAAGAGATTCGGAATCATTCCGCACGTAACCGACAAGAACTACATTACCAATAGTTATCATGTACATGTTACCGAAGAGATCGATGCATTCGACAAGCTGAAATTCGAGTCCGAATTCCAGAAGCTCTCTCCGGGTGGAGCTATCAGCTACATCGAAGTTCCGAACATGCAGCATAACATCCCTGCAGTTATCTCTGTGATGAAGTTCATCTATGACAACATCATGTATGCAGAGTTGAACACTAAGAGCGATTTCTGTGAGGTCTGCGGTTATGATGGAGAGATTAAGATTGTAGAGGACAAGTCCGGTAAGCTGGTTTGGGAGTGCCCGAACTGCGGTAACCGTGATCAGGACAAGATGTCCGTTGCCCGTCGTACCTGTGGTTATATCGGAACCCAGTTCTGGAACCAGGGACGTACCCAGGAGATCAAGGATCGTGTCCTTCATTTATAAGAAGTAATTTTACGATAGGATTTATGCCCTGCATCGCAACCTCTGCGGTGCAGGGATTTTTTACCAAAAGGGGTGAATGAGTTGAATTATTCCGTTATTAAGTATCATGATATTGCCAACGGCACCGGTGTGCGGACCGTGCTCTTCGTCTCCGGCTGCACCCATCACTGCAAGGGGTGCTTCCAGCCCCAGACCTGGGACTTTAACTACGGCGAGCCCTTTACCGATGAGGTGGCACAGCAGATTATCGATTCCCTGGATGATCCGTTTACGGAAGGACTGACACTGCTTGGCGGAGAGCCGATGGAACCGGAGAACCAGCGGGCCTTAGCTCCCATGATCCGCAAGATTAAGCAGTTGCATCCCGACAAGAATATCTGGTGCTACTCCGGCTATACCTATGAGACGGATTTGGCGGCCCCGGACGGAAGAGCGCATTGCGAAGTGACGGATGAGCTTTTGGATGCGTATGATATCCTCGTGGATGGGGAATTCAAAATAGAAGAAAAAGATATCTCGTTACAGTTCCGTGGCAGCCGTAATCAGCGAATCTTGGACCTTCGCGAGTTACGGGGAAGGAAATAATCCATAGAAGATTCATAGGAAATACTTGCGTTTAGCTGTATTTCGAGTATTCTAATAGAGAAAACCACATTGTATGTAAAGTACGAGGAGTAAAACATGACAACAGAACAGATGGCTTCTGAAATTGAGAAGTTGAAAAAGGAAAAGAACGCTGTAATCATGGCACATTACTATGTGTATGATGAGGTGCAGGATGCTGCGGATTTCGTAGGGGATTCCTTTTTCTTGAGCCGTAAGGCAACGGAGATTGATGCGGATATTATCGTATTATGCGGTGTTCGCTTCATGGGCGAGAGTGCCAAGGTATTGAATCCGGACAAGAAGGTATTGATTCCGGAGTACGCTGCTGATTGCCCAATGGCTCATATGGCAACCGTTGAGAGTGTTGCTGCCATGCGTGAACAGTATGACGACCTGGCCGTTGTTTGCTACGTGAATTCCACAGCAGAGCTGAAGGCCGTAAGCGATGTATGCGTCACCAGTGCCAACGCATTGAAGATTGTGTCCCGTTTGCCACAGAAGAATATTTTCTTCATTCCGGACCAGAACCTGGCACACTTTATTGCAGACCAGTTGCCGGAGAAGAACTTTATCTTCAACGACGGATACTGCCATGTTCATCATGCACTCACCCGTGAAGATATGTTGAAGGCCAAGGCAGAGCATCCGAATGCGCTTCTTTGCGTACATCCGGAGTGTAAGCCGGAAGTGACTGCGGAGGCAGATTATATTGGAAGTACGGCAGGTATCATCAACTTCGTTACCGAGTCCGATAATAAGGAATTCTTAATCGGTACCGAGCTTGGTGTATTGCATGAGCTGCACAAGCGCAATCCGGACAAGACCTTCTATCCGGCAGCCGAGATGCAGATCTGCCCTAACATGAAGAAGATTACAATGGAGAAGCTTCTCGCCACATTGAAGGAGGAGCAGCCGGAGATTATCTTAACCGATGATCTCATGGAGAATGCGAAAGCACCAATGATGCGTATGCTGGAGTTGGCGAAGTAGTATTAGAAAGAGAAAGACATGAATAAGAAGTATGATGCAGTGATTATTGGATGCGGCGTAGCCGGATGTTTCACTGCGCTACACTTGCCGTCGGACTGGCAGATTCTCATGGTGACCAAGAGCGACATGGAAGAGAGTGATTCCTTCCTGGCGCAGGGCGGTATCTGTGTGCTGAAAGACGACAAGGATTACGATGCTTTTTTTGAAGACACCTTGCGTGCCGGACATTACGAGAACCGCAGGGAATCTGTGGATATCATGATTCGCGAGTCCCGCGGCGTGATTGATGAGTTGATTGCCTACGGCGTGGATTTTGAAAAAGAGAACGGACAGCTTCGTTATACCAGAGAAGCAGCCCATTCCACCAACCGTATCCTCTATCATGAGGATGTGACCGGACGGGAAATCACCAGCAAGCTCTTAACGGCAGTACAGAAGCTTGATAACGTCACCCTGTTAGAGCACACCACCATGATCGATATTCTCTGCCGCAACAATTCCTGCGACGGTGTTCTGTTGCAGATGGCAGACGGCCACTTAGAGGCGGTCTTTGGCGGACATATTATCTGGGCTTGCGGTGGCATTGGCGGAATCTATGAGAACTC
>JAGDAL010000358.1 GCA_017959525.1 Lachnospiraceae bacterium
GGCGAATATCCGGATGCTCGATGATCACATCACTCGTATGAAATAACTTCATATCTTATCCTCGCTGCTTAGTCCTCTCCTACCAGGTGCACCGTCCGGTATGCATGCCCTGTGGATGGCAAGAACTTCTCTACAATCTCTTTGGTTGCGATCTTCATGCTGGAAGTGTTCACACACGGATGACATCCGATATAGGCATCTGCCAACACATCCTCATCGATTAGAAGCTGCACCGCATGCTCCGTATCATTCATTAGTCCCATCACACTCACTGACCCAGGCTCGATATCCAAATACTTCACCATATCTTCTGCCTCCGCGAAGGATAAGCGAGCGGAGTTAATCTGTGATGACAACTCCTTGGTCTTAAACTTCTTATCTCCCGGCATCAAAAGCAGGTAAAAATACGTCTTCTGTCGATTGCATAAGAAGAGATTCTTACACATCACAACCCCAAGCGCATCATCCACTGCCTTGCAGGCTTCCATAGTATCGGCTGCCTCATGGTCTGCCCGCTCGTACACAATACCAAGCTTATCCAAATAGTCATATGTCCGCACTTCCCGCGGCAAACGGCCCGTGCAATCCTCGGGTCTTCCCTTGTATAATTCCATGTTGTTCTCTCCTATTACCATATACAGTTGTATTATATCCAACCTAGTTGTACAAATGCTAGTTTTTTGTAGTGGGTTCAGGTCCCATCTCCTGCACAAAAAAAGACATAGGCTTCATGCCTATGTCTTTTTATAGAGTGCAGGAGATGGGACTTGAACCCACACGATATTGCTACCACAGGCACCTGAAGCCTGCGCGTCTGCCAATTCCGCCACTCCTGCACGCAAGTGTCATTGTATCTGTTCTTGCATGAGAAGTCAACCGATTTTTCGAAAAAATCTAGTCTAAATACTTGCTCTCAAACTCATCCTGCGTCAGCGGTTGATCATAGAGATAACCCTGAATCATATGGACTTTCATGTCCTCTAATGCGCTCTCCTGGGCAGCGTCTTCTACGCCCTCCACAATGACGTTCACGTGGATGGTATCTGCCAGCTCTGCCACCGTTTTTACGAAGGCATCGGAGAAGGCATCCTCTCCTACTTCATTGACGAAGCACTTATCAATCTTAATCACATCCAGCGGCAACTCCCGCAGATAACTTAAGGAAGAATAGCCGGTTCCGAAATCGTCCAATGCTAAGCGTACGCCAAGAGCCTTCAGCTCGTGCATGGTACGAATCATATTGTCCATATCTCCGGCTGCGATTCCCTCGGTCACTTCCAAAGTCAGGTTGCCCGGATAAATGCCTGTATAGATAAGAGCATTACGCACCGTATCCACGATGTTCTTCTGCTGTAGCTGTACCACAGACAGATTCACGTTGACCTTGTACTCCGGATGACCGAAATCATTCCAGAACTTACAACGCTTGCAGGCTTCTACCAATACATGCTCACCGATGGAGTTAATAAGGCCCAGATACTCTGCCAAGGTAATGAACTCGTTTGGCATCACCATGCCAAGATCCTTGGAATCCCAGCGAACCAACGCCTCGGCACCACAGCACTGATGTCCCTTCTTGGTGACATCCACCAGTGGCTGATAGTATACCTTGAATTCCTTGCATCCGGCAGCAACTGCCTCGCGCATGCAACGCTCCAAATCCAGTCTGCGCTGGGAATGGGTGCTGGTTGCTGCATTGTAGGTCTCCACCTGGTTTTTGCCCTTTTTCTTCGCTTCAAAAAGTGCATAATCTGCACGTTGCATCAAGGTATCCTCAGATACGCCATCCTTCGGATAGCTGACAACGCCCATGCACATGGTGCAGTAATAATCCTTCTCGCCGATAGCCCATGGCTGCTCGAAACCCTTCTGGATGGTCTCCGTAATCCGCTTCACTTCGGACTCGTTATAATACGGAACCAAAATCGCGAACTCATCGCCGCCTAATCGATATGCCACTGCCGTATCCCGACAAATGGTCTTTAAGGACTTGGCAACCAAAGTCAACAAGGTATCCCCGTTCTTGTGGCCCAAGCCATCGTTGATATCCTTGAAATCATCCAAATTGATACATAAGAAGCTTCCCTGATCTCCACCGGAACGCACCGCATCGCGGATGGAATCCTGGAAATCCTTACGGAAACGATGACGGTTATACAAACCGGTCAAATCATCCAGGTTCGCCTGCTCTTCAATCTTCTTCTGATATTCCTTCATCGGACTGATGTCGTAGAGGGTACACATCTGCACCTCACGGCCGTCCACCCAGCGAATCAGCGCGCGGGTTACAGAATACCAGCGACCTGCCGCTTCCGCATAATACTCGGACGTATCGCTGTCCTCCAGCGACTCTCCAAGCACACGGGTCTCGAAGTTCATGCGATCCGACAGCTCCACCAACATATTGTTGAAGGTATCGTTGGAATACAGCACGGAACCGTGGCCCACATCCGATACACAAATACCGCAACCACTGTTTTCCAGGATTGCGTCAATGGCCGCATAGGAGCTGGCCCGGGAATTCTTGGTAATGCGTTTTAACAGAATGGTCTGCAATACACGCTTCACATCATTTAAAAAGCGCACGTCCTCCACAGCCCATTTTCTCGGTCTGCGAGACTCAATGAAGCCTAGGTACATGCTAAGCTCGTCGTTCACTGTCAATGGCAGGAACACACCGGCGCTAATGTTAAAATCCCGGAAAAAGTCCGTGAATTCCTCCGGCATCAAAGAATCCGAAGAAATGGTGTACGGACGTCCCGTAAAATACGGAATGGACGTGCTCTGCAGCTTGCTGTACTGGCGAATCATGGAGGTGTAATTGTCTCCGTACCACTCGCACAGCAAATCCACGGTCTGTCCGTCTGCATTCAAGCGCAGCAAGTTACAATGGGATAATCCTAAGTACTCGCCGGCAAGGGTCAGCACGTTATCTGCAATCTGGTTAAAATCCCCGTCAGACTCTAAGAGCTTCAATACTTCTGTTGTCACCTCATTGCGATGCAACATCTGCTTGAGCTTGCTCTGAGCTGTCTGGGTCTCCTCCAAACGATCCTCTAATAAGAAAGAATGGAATTTTTCCTGGAAATACACCTTGGTTAAGAGCTCGACAAAATGCACCGCATTCTCGAAGTCCGCCAAAGTGGTAAAACGCATGTTGGACGGAATGTTGTCCACATCGCTTTTCAGATCGGCAGCAATACCGCTAATCATCCAGACGCCAAGAAGCTTGCCGGAATGACCGCGAATGGCCACTGCCTTGTATAGAATGTATGGCTGATTGGAATCTCCGGAGATCACATCCTCCAAATCGTCGTCCCGGAAGGATGCAATCAACGTCTTCTCCATCTCCACGGAGATATGGCGTCGCAAATAAGCCTCCTCGTCGGAGGTTCCGGAGAATTCCGTAATTTTGTTATAAGTCAGACCGTAACATACGCCGTAGATGTGATTGCTGCGGCAGAACAAATCCTGCATGGACTGCATCACCTGGCGGTTCCGGTCATCATCACCGAATTTGAACATATTCACTTTATCTTCAATGTTCGTCAAGTCCATCTTCCTGCCTCCGGATAATATAAAGTGCCTTTTCTTTGCCAAATGGTGCTTGCAATTTCAAGCTGAGCTGCTCGTGCAATCGTACATACTTCTTCAACAGGTTCTCTTCTGCGGTGATCACCACCCAGGTCGACTCTGTCATGGTCAGTTCCATACTGCTCCGGAAAAACTCTTTGAAGAAGGTATCCTTCTCCGCCGGCTCTTTATGGAATAAATCAGGAAACTCTGTAATTAATTCCGCAAAA
>JAGDAL010000359.1 GCA_017959525.1 Lachnospiraceae bacterium
ATTCGCGTGTTGGAAAATGATACGGCGATTTCCAAAGGGTATTTTCAGGATTTGATAGATGCGTTCAACGAAGAATATGCCCAGTACGGCATCACCGCTGTAGATGCCAATATGGATCAGTATCTGGACTTGGCAAATGACGGCCCTTACGGTTATGGCCCGGATGTGCTATATCAGGCCAATGATGTCATTATGCAGTATGCCCAGGGCAAGCATATTTACCCATTGCCGGTGGAACAGTTGGATTGTTATGCACAGGTGCCGCAGGAGGCCTGGGACGCATACAAAGCCAACGTCGAAGGAAGCGAATACTACTGTGGTGTGCCGGTGAATGTACAGGCGCCGATGATTTTCTATCGAAAAGATCTGTTGCCGGAAGACTGGGAGAGCACTTGGGATAAGAATGGCAATCAGGTGCCGGATATGACGGAGAACTGGCGGGATATGTATTTGTTCTCCAAGGAGCGGCATGAGGCAGACAGCGAGAAATTCGGTTATATGAAGTCTTTGTATGATGTGTATTTTTCCAGCGGCTTCCTGTTTTCCTACGGAGCTTATGTATTCGGAGACGGCAATACGGATACCACAGATATCGGATTTGCAGCAGGAGATGCCGAGAAGGGCGCACATGTATTGCAGCAGTTGGCAAGTGTGATGAACGAGGATTGCCTGGATGATACCATTACCACCAATGCATATTCCAGATTAGGGGATGGTACCTATTTTGCAACCATGTCGACACCGGATATGTATTCCACCTTCCTGGGAGAATTGGAAAAGTCCTATGAAGCTGAGGGCATGAGTGCGGAGGACGCAGAAGCAATGGCTAAGGAGAACCTGGTGATGACCGGCTTGCCACAGCTACCGGAATCCGGAGATTTGGAAGAGGAAGATGCAAAACTCATCGATCAGGTTGCCATGGGTGGCATGAATGGTTATGCCATCAGTGCATACACGGAAGCGCCGAATGCGTGCCTGGCATTTGTTGATTTTGCAACAAGTTATGAGATGCAGATGAAGCGTAGCGAAATGCTGGGCATTGCGCCGGCCAGAGCTGATGCTGCCAAGGATGCCGGTGGAGTATCTGCTGACTTGTTTGAGAGATTGCATAACAATGAGATTATTTTGATGCCGTCAGTAGAAGGTGTATCTCAGATTTGGACACCGGGACAGACCTATTTCATCGATGTGGCAAAAGATGCATTCCGTCCGGAAAGTGAACGTAAGTATAAGGATATGGATGCATTAAAAGAAGGATTGAAGCAGATGAGTCAGCAGATTTACGATGCCATCAATACCTTGCAGTAAGAGTGGATAAGACATGAAGAAAAAAGGATTTCAGTGGAAAAAACTGCCGACGGATCTTCGCTGGCAGACGAAGCTGTCAGCGCTTGTTATGGGAAGCGGACAGTTCTTATATGGCTGCCGCGGGAGAGGACTATTGTACTTCCTGATAGAGGCAGCAACGATTTGGTATTTCGCGGCAAGAGGCTGGAGAGACCTGATGGGATTCTTTACCTTGGGAACCCAAACAGCAGATCCCTGGACAAACACTGCGGGGGATAACTCGGTTGTCATGCTTTTGATGGGCTTGCTGGCATGGTTAGTTATTGTTGGATTTCTAACATTTTACGTCCGCAACCTAAAAGACGCATATGCAACGCAAAAGCAGATTGACCGAGGCGAGACACCGATGGGATTCATGGCACAGTTACAAGGATTGCTGGATCAGAAGTTCTATGTACTGGCCTTGGCGTTGCCGGTGGTAGGCGTTTGTGTGTTTAGCATTCTTCCCATCGTCTTTATGATATTGATAGCCTTCACCAATTATGGTGGAACCATTGTTCCGCCGGCGTTGGTGGATTGGGTGGGCCTTGAGAATTTTCACAAGATTATTACCTTATCCCAGTTTGCGCCGACGTTCTTCAAGATTCTCGGATGGAATTTCCTCTGGGCCGTAGTATCTACTGCGCTGAATTACATTGCCGGATTGGGATTGGCATTGCTGTTGAACAAGGATTGCGTCAAAGGAAAAGCAATTTGGAGAGCTTTTCCGATTTTGGCCTACGCCATCCCGGGATTTATTACCTTATTGGCCTTTAAGTTCATGTTCTCCTATGGCGGGCCAATCAACAATCTCATTCGCGTGAGCGGAGGAACGGCCATCGGCTTCTTGGATTTGGATGCTAAATGGATGGCCAGGGTCATTGGAATCCTGGTGAATTGCTGGATATCCGTGCCTTCCATTATGTTATTGGCAACCGGACATTTATCAAACCGGGATTTGTCGATTTACGAAGCGGCCCGCATGGATGGAGCTACCCGTTTTCAACAGTTTCGGAAGCTGACGTTACCGTACATGATTTTTACCACAACCCCGGTAATTTTGGGACAGTTCGTAGGGAACTTCAACAATTTCGGTATCTTCTATTTCTTGCGGGGTGGGATGTACATGGATGGCTACTTCCTGGCTAGCGATACCGATTTGCTGATTAACTGGCTGTATAATCTGTCCATTGATAATAACTATTACAGTATCGGTGCAGCCATCAGTTTGATTATTTTTATTATTACATCCGCCATCTCCTTGCTAGTTTATGTGAGATCTTCGGCTTATCGAGAGGAGGATACGTTTCAATGAAAAAGCAATTTCATATGGGAAGAGCTGCAGATGCCATGCTTACCTATGTCATTCTTTTGGCGGTCTGCGGAATCTTTTTCTTCCCTTGCCTGTGGCTGATTTTGGCATCCTTCTCCAAGTCGGGAAGCATCTATTCCTTCCGGGGATTCTTCCCAACGGAGTATAGTCTGGATACGTTTCGGACATTGTTTACGGATACCGCCATGTACAATTATCCGCGTTGGTTTTTAAACACGCTTTTCATCGCTTGCATGAGTTGTATCATCGGAACGTTTCTTACGATTCTGACGGCATATACCATGTCCCGTTTCGATTTTGCGGGGCGGAAAACCATTATGAAGACCACCATGGTACTTGGCATGTTTCCATCCTTTATGGGCATGACGGCAGTATATATTTTGATGACCCAGTTCAACCTGATCAACCAGCATTGGGGATTGATTCTCATCTATGCCGCCGGTGCACCCATGGGATATTTAACCCAGAAGGGATTCTTCGATACGATTCCGAAGGCAATCGATGAGGCAGCCAAGATTGATGGAGCAACGAACTTTCAGATTTTTTGGAAGGTGAATCTTCCCTTGTCTCGACCGATGATTGTGTATACGGCCCTTACCTCCTTCACCTGGCCGTGGAGTGACTTTATTTTGCCGAAGCTACTCTTGAAGGAAAAGGATTTATATACCGTGGCGGTAGGACTAATGAGCTTGGATGAAACGGAATTCGCCAGATTTGCAGCAGGCAGCGTATTCATTGCAGTTCCAATTGTTATCCTGTATTTTTGCTTAGTGAAAAATATGATAAATGGAATAAGCGCAGGAGCAGTAAAAGGCTAATATAATCCACATGTGAAATGCTATGTGTATTTCAATTAAAAAGGTGATATGATTAAGTTGTTACAGCGAAAAACTTGCTTAATCATATGGGGGAGCACTTATGCTTGCAAGGAAACTGTTAGTTGTTACCGTTGCTATTCTTCTTGCCGGATGTTCGAAACACGAAGCGGAGATTAGTGACCGGCAACAGAGCGAGTACAATAACTATTTCGATGAGGATGGGTCTGCGGAAAACTATCTCAATGAGGATGAGTCTACAGAAAACTATGTATGGGATTATGTAGAAGACGAATCAGAGAA
>JAGDAL010000033.1 GCA_017959525.1 Lachnospiraceae bacterium
CTGTGAAGAGTTCCGTGCAGATATGGTTATTCTGTGGGAGCACATTGCATGTAAGGCGCTTGACGGTATGCATGGTATGTTTGAGCAGCAGGCTAGAGAGCATGGCATTAAGCTGGTTTGGGTTAACCACGATTTGTATGACCCACGTGTCATTCCGCGTAAGAACCTGCGCCAGGATGTGAATCGTTATATGCGCTCCGTATTACGCGAGGAGCCATTAGATCCTTCTTTGGAGGATTACGACGATACCAATCTTTGGTAAAAGGGAATTGTAAGAGCAAGGAGAGTATAAAATGAAATATTTTGGTGGATGTGATTCAGGTTCTACCTACACAAAATGTGTGATTATTGATGAGACCGGTAAAATGGTGGCCAACGTTACTTTACGCAGCCGTATCAATGCAGTATTATCTGCTCAGGAAGCATTGGACCAGGCCATTGCACAGGTACCGGAGTTAGAGAGTGCAAAAGATTTAACCTATCTGGTTGGTACCGGATATGGACGTAACAAGGTGCCGTTTGCAGATGAGAACATTTCCGAGATTAGCTGTCATGCCATGGGTGTCCATGTTGCAGATCCAACAGTCAAGGCTATCATCGATATCGGTGGACAGGATGTCAAGGGTATTGCAGTAGATACCGACGGAACCGTTCTTAACTTTGCTATGAACGATAAGTGTGCAGCAGGTACCGGTCGTTTGTTAGAAGCAATGGCCAGAGCGTTCGAGATGGATTTGGATGAGTTTTCCAATCTGTCCTTGAAGGCTAGAAATGTCATTCCGATTACCGCACAGTGTACCGTATTCGCAGAGTCCGAGGTTATCTCCTTAGTGGGAGAAGGTAAGCCGATGGATGAGATTGCAGCAGGTATTGAATTATCCGTTGCAAAGCGCTGCTTCGTTATGTCCAAGAAGGCCGGCGCTGTTGACTTCATTACCTTAACCGGTGGATGTGCCAAGAATGCAGGCTTAAAGGCTGCTATCGAGAATGTATTGAAGCTGAAGGTCATTGATTTGCCAATCGATCCACAGTTAATGGGAGCCCTGGGTGCAGCAGAGTTTGCTCGCCAGAAGGGATTGCATCAGTAGGAGGAAAAAAGCGTGTTACACGTATTGTTAAAAGTATTGCTGATTATCGCAATTGTTATTTTATGTTTATTTGTGCTGTCCATGATTGTGTACTTCTTCAATCTGGATATGAAGTTGACTTCCGCACTTCAGCCGCTGCTTGCGAAGCACTACGATAAAATCAAAAGAGACCGTAAGATTTAATGAAGCTCTATGATGAGACCATCCGACAGGTGTTGGATACGTTGGAAGGATATCCTTGTAAGCGTTTGAATTCCAACGGAACACCTTGGGAGGATGTGGGAGATCATAATCTGATTCTTCGTGCGGATATGGCTTATGAGCTGGGTGGGGGAACCTATCCGGCAGTTAGCTGTATGGCAGTAACAGCAGATACCTCCTTCGTGGAAGAGGATGGAGTGTATCTGATCGGACCGGATTTGGGAGAGATTTCTGCGGATACGCCATATGCCAGAATTGCACTGGTACGGGTGGATGCGGATGGTATGGGAGATGGCAATGCTCTCTATAACGCCATTCGCAAGATTGAGTATGTGCGCTATCACATCAATCCCAAAGGGTATATGACCCGTATCTCTGCGTCGAACGGAAGAGAGCCGGTGCGCGTGGGAAAAGAGGCGCTTGCAGAAGGCTTAGATTTTGCCAAGGTAGGGCAGCTTTTCCTAAATCGCTATCATGAGAATCCGCATATTCAGGCGGTAAAGCTGTTTTTTGTGACGTTACCGGAGTTTGATTATAAGCGCTTAGGGCAGTTATCCGCCCAGTGTGAGTCCATCACCGGCACCATCGACCACATCATGAAAGATGTGCTGATGGACTGCAAGAGTTGTTCCTTGCAGCAGGTGTGTGATGAAGTGGAAGGCTTGCGGGAATTACATTTTGCATCAATGAAAGAAAAAGAAGGCAATCGCTAAGTGCGATTGCCTTTTTATTTACGCGGTTTGTGTATGACTGACAATGTTTCGTACCCAGATGCCGCTTCGGATGAAGAGGAATCCAATGACGCATTTTAAGAACTCCAGCAAGGATACCATTAAGAAGACGGTAAGCACCGGAAGGGTGGTAAAGTGTGTCAACAGGAAGGCTGCCGGTACGGAAATCAACCAGGCGAAGCAACTGTCGAAGATAAAAGTAATGGCGGTCTTGCCACCGGATCGCATGATAAAGTAGCTCACATTGGCAAAGGAGTTGATTGGCATAACCAATGCAACTACCCAGATACAACGGGTTGCCATGGCACGAATCTCCGGTTCCGTGTTGTATACCTGCGGAATCAACGGAGCAAAGATGGCTAGGAGTAATCCCATAATAAGGGTACTTGCAACACTTAAGGCTGCCATTCTCCATGCACTGCGGCGGGCATTGACCAGCTTATCGGCGCCCAATTCCTGACCGACAATAATGCCGGCGGAGTTACCGATGGAGAGGAAGACCTCATTGAAAATCTGTGAAATGGTTCCGCTGATATTCATGGCAGCAATCACGGCAATGCCTCGTACGGAGTAGGCCTGCAACAGGGCTGCCTGCGCCAGACTCCATAAGAACTCGTTACACAACAGCGGTAAGGACTTCAGAATGATTGGCTTAACCAAGTGGCCCGGCACATAGAGGCTTCTAAATACCCCACGGAAGAATCCGTAGGTGGAATGTGGCCGATGGGCGCCGACCATAACAATACCAAGCTCCGTAAAACGGGAGATGACGGTTGCGGTAGCAGCTCCAAGAACGCCTAACTTCGGAAGTCCGAACAATCCGAAGATTAAGAGGGCGTTAAAAATGAAGTTTACCACCATGGCAATCATGCCGGCTGCCATTGGAAGGGTGGTCTTGCCACTTTCTCTCATGGCACTGGCGTACACCTGGGTCAAACTAAAAGGAATCAAGCCAATGAGCATGATATCCAGATAGGACATGCCGTACTGCAAGGTGGCAGCGGCTGCATCCGGCGGTGTCTCTGCGGAAATGTATAAGGAAATCAAGGGTTCCTTCGCAAAGAATAAAAACAATACCGCAATGGTACAAATGGTTGCTGCCGTCATGGCCTTAAATCGGATGGAGTAACGGACACCGTCCATGTCGCCCTTACCGAAGAACTGGGTACTAAAGATACCGGCTCCGGCCAAGGATCCCCAGATACACAGATAGAAGATAAACAGGATCTGGTTCACGATTGCAACAGCGGACATAGGAAGGGTACCTACCTGTCCCACCATGATGTTGTCCAGAAGGCCTACAATATTGGAGAGGGTATTCTGGATAATCATAGGAACGACGACGGTGGAAACTCTGCGATAGAAGGCAGCGTTACCGATGGTGGCTTCCTTTAGGGTAAAACGATATGCAATTGCTTCTTCTCGGTTGGATGTTTCAAATGTCTTTGTCATAACGTATGCTCTCTTTTTTACAATGATGGAACAATAGTAGCACGATTTTAGTCGGTTTGAAAGCGCAATCATTTTGTTTTTGGTGTCTTTTTTTGGGGATGTCATAAGATTGAAACTATCTTGTAATTTTTCGGTATTTTTGTTACGATGGAGCCGAGGTAGTCAGGACTCCTTTCAACCCTTTGGAAGGAGTACTTTTTATGATAAAACATAATACGAAGTTCGCCCTATGGCTTGGCGGAATTGCTGTAACACTTTTGTTACAAGGCTGTGGCAATCAGTCCTATTTTGAATCTACGGCACAGACACCGGAAGCGGTGGAAGAAGATGCATCGGAAGAAGTGGAAGAGGCAGTTCCGGAAGAGATTGTGGTGCAGGTGGCAGGCAGTGTGAACCGGCCGGGCGTCTTTACTTTGGCAGCGGATGCCAGAGTATATGAGGCCATCGAACTTGCAGGCGGACTATCGGAACATGCATATCAACAGGATTTGAATCAGGCTGCGAAGTTGGAAGACGGGCAGATGATTTATGTATATTCGATGGAGGAACACGCGTTGTCCGCTTCCGGTGAGGATTCGGCGGTGGATGCGGATGGCAGGGTGAATCTCAATGCGGCAAGTGAGGCAGATCTTATGACGTTGCCGGGCATCGGAGCATCCAAAGCGAAGCTCATCGTAGAGTATCGCGAGGAACACGGGAATTTCGGAACTCCCGAGGATATCAAACAGATTCCGGGAATTAAGGATGGGGTCTACAACCGAATCCAAGATTTGATTATTACAAAATAAGGTACGGTAAGGTTATTATGGCAAAAAGAGTACTGGTAGTGGATGATGAGAAACTAATCGTAAAGGGCATCCGATTCAGCTTAGAGCAGGACGGCATGGAAGTGGACTGCGCATATGACGGAGAAGAGGCGTTGAATAAGGCTTTGTCCGAGCAGTTCGATATGATTCTTTTGGATGTCATGCTTCCGAAGATGGACGGATTTGAAGTATGCCAGCGCATTCGTGACGTCTCTAATGTACCGATTGTGATGTTGACCGCCAAGGGCGAGGATATGGACAAGATTCTCGGCTTAGAGTACGGTGCGGACGATTATATTACGAAACCTTTTAACATCTTAGAGGTGAAGGCCCGCATTAAGGCCATCATGCGCCGCAGTGCTCCGCAGGTGAATCCGGAGACCAAGAGCTA
>JAGDAL010000360.1 GCA_017959525.1 Lachnospiraceae bacterium
GCCCACTGCAGATTATATCCTCCACAGATACCATCCACATGCAATACTTCTCCTGCAAAAAAGAGCCCCTGATGCAATGATGATTCCATCGTAATATCCGCCAACTGCTGTAAGGATACACCGCCGGCAGAGGTCTGGGCTGCACCAAAACCCATGGTCTGAGAAATCTCAAAGGGAACCTCTTTGATCCGCTTTACCAATTCCTCATCGCTCATGGAGCGAAAATCTTCGTCAAATAATGCCTGAATCAAAGGATGCGGGAAAATTCCGTTAAACACATCCAACGCCGACACATTCCCCAATGCTCTTCGTTCTTCCACGAAAGAGAGAATTTCCGAAACGGATGCGGTAGGCCAAAAATCCACAATCACTTCCGCCGGAATCTTGGCTGCCAAATTCTTCGCAACCACATGGCTAATCTGGAAAACAGGAATTCCGGAGATTCCCTGCTTGGTAATCTGCACTTCGCCGATATCATAGTAGCCTCTGCCTTCGGCATCCATCGTGGATACGGTGGCATTCACACGTGCGCCGGCAGCTGCCGTCAGCGGATGCTGTTTGCATGCAAGCGGTACCAACGCCGGAACCGGTGGAATCACCTCATGTCCCAATCGTTTTGCAAAAGAATAGCCGCTTCCGTCACTTCCGGTATCCGGAGCTGCTTTACCACCGGTGCTAAGAATCACACAGTCTGCGGTAAGCTCCTTATCCATACAACGAATCTGATATCCTGCGTCTGTTGCCTCAATTCCAATGACACGGGTAGACAAAAGTACCTCTACCCCAAGGCGGGCAAGCTCTTTTTCCAAACAATGACGGATGGAAACCGCCTGTCTGGACATGGGGTAATAATATCCGTTCTTACAATACGGAATCACACCCATCTCACGGAATAATGCTATGGTCTCGTCCTTACCGAAAGCTTCCATGGCACGTGCTACAAAAGCAGCATCGTCACTGTGATAGGCCTCCAGGGACTGATATTCATTGGTATAATTACAACGACCGTTTCCGGTCACTAAGATTTTGCGTCCTACTTCTTCGTTGCCATCCAAAAGAAGCACACGCGCGCCGGGATTGGTTCTGGCCGCTGCAATGGCAGCCATGCATCCGGATGCTCCGGCACCGATAATCGCAATGGTTCCACTCATAAACACCATCACTCCTTATTACATCAAATGCAGCTTCTTGGCAATGCGAATCAAGAATACGCCCTTTGGCAAGGTACGAAGCTCGCTCTCGGTAATACCGTGCATCAAAATCATCAGCACGAAGTACACAAACATTCCTACAAGAATGGACAAGATGGTCGCAATGGTATTGCTGGAAAGAATCAGCATTACACCCTTATATACCAACCAAACGATAAGGCCCATTCCAAGAGACGCTCCGCAAGGAATGAAGAAGGTCTTCACCACATCTAGCGCCACGCCACTGTAACGACGCAGTGCCAAGTGATTCAAAATCGCCATCATCAATCCATAGAAGGCGTTGGCCAAAACAACCGCATAAATATTCAAATGGAAAATCTCCAAAGCAGCTACTAAGAATACAATCTGCGCAATCAGCGCGATGCCTGCATTCCGAACCGGTACCTTCATCCGATCGATACCCTGCAACAAGCCGTTGGACAAGGTAGACCAGGAGAAGAAAATAATCGGCAATGCACCGATCTGCATCATGTACGCACTGGTCGGATCCGTATCCTTAAACAACAACTGCATGATTGGTCCGCCAAGGACTGCCATTCCAATGGTACATGGGAATGCAATCAGCATAATAAAACGGGTGGCCAGACGAATGCGTCGCTGCATCATCATCTCATTGCCTTCCTGGTAAGCGGCAGCCATGGACGGCACACTGGAAGCAGCCATGGCCGAAGCAATGGAAATCGGAACGTTAATCAATACGATGTACTGTCCCGCAAACACACCCCACCACTCGGAGATTTGATGTTTGTCATATCCTTGGATATTGACGATATTCTTAAATATACCCTGATCGATAATGGCGCTGACATTGTACAAGGTGGTAGATAACAACACCGGAACAATGGTCATCACCAAAATCTTCATGATGCTAAGATAGCTCTCGTTGTCACGATGCTTATCCCGTCGCATCTTTTTCTTCATAACCTGGCGATACACCAGAACCATAAAGGTCATAAACAGTAAGGCAACAAACGCACCTACTGCGGTACCGATGGTACCTCCGGCGGCACCGTATGCTGCGGCGATTCGCTTAGAATCACCTAAAACGGCACCCACCTTCGCACCATAGGAAAACAGATAATATGCAGCAATGACACTCACCACCGCATTAAAAATCTGCTCAATAATCTGTGAAAATGCACTCGGCACCATGGTATGAAGACCCTGGAAGAATCCTCGCATGACACCGACAATTGCTACTACAAAAAGCACCGGAGCCAAAATGCGAAGTGCCAATGCGGACAACGGGGTCTGCAGAATATCACCGCAGAAGAAATCCGCTCCAATCAGTACCACCACCATGGCAAGACCACCGCTAATAACGGCAAAGAGCATGGCGCCTTTAAATACGCGCCACGCATTCTTATACTCTTTATTCGCCATACGGGTAGCCACCAGCTTCGATACAGCCAGCGGGATACTGTAGGATGAAATAATCAATATGATGTTGTACACTTCATAGGCGGTTCCATAGAAATCATTTCCTGTTTTGCCAATGATATCCGTTAAGGGTGCTCGATATAACAAACCGATCACACGGCTGATAATCGAAGCAATGGCCAGGATTGATCCTTGCATCATGAAGTTGGAATCGCTTCTTCTCTTTTGACTCATAATCTCGTATTAGTTCTTCTTAAACTCGTCTACTGTTGCATAAAAATTGTTATCTTCTGCATACTGGTTCTCGATAACGCAAACCCAGGTCTGACCAGGGTTGATCTCGATTTCATTACCGGAAGCATCGAAGTAATGTGTTACTGCAGACTCCGTCTCCTTCTCCCAGGTAATATCAATCATCTTACCGGTGGTGAAGTACTTACCTTCGCCGGATCCGTCAACCGGAATGTTTAAGTACTGGGTACCGTCATAAATAGAGCTTGGGCAGTTCTTGAAGATGACATTCTTCACAGCAACCTGCTCACCATCAATGGCATCTACCTGTGGCTTACCGAACTCATAACGCTCGTACAAACCGGTGTCTTCATTGTAGATGAAGTATGGGCTGTTATCCAAGAAGTAAGGCTCGATGACTGCACAGTCCTTGCCGTTCTCTAACTTGTTCTCTTCCTTCGCAAACTTGAAGTATCCGTTGTAACCTTCGTTATAAGTAGAACGATAGCCCTTCTTCTCCATACCCTTCTCGATACCTTCACCGGAAGCATATGCATTGTGAGGAGCGCTCTTATCGGAAGAACGGAAGAATACGGTCTCACTGACAGATCCGTCTAATCCGCTCAAGTTGTCTACAATACCGGTCTCAAGCAATGTTAATCCCTGGATACTCTGTCCGAAATGAACATAAATAGCATCATACTCGGATGCGATGAATGCATAATACGGACGGCAGCTACGTACGTTACCGATCTGCTTCAAAGCAAAAGCAGTCTTCTGGTCATAGATGGCCATCATACGGGTGATTCCACCTTCTACCGGGCACTCGTACAATACACCGGCCTGATTCAAACCATACTGTGGCAGAGCAACCTTGGTATTCTCGGTCATGATTGCTACCGGACGAAGCATGGTCTCTTCTTCAGTCTCCACAGGAAGGCCGGTCAATACACTATAGAATCCGGTATCCTCTAAGACTTCAGGACTATTTGCCTCAACATCCTCGGTCAACTCCTCTGCAGGTGCTTCTTCCTCTGCCTTATTACCGCACGCAACCATGCTAAAAGACAGTGCCCCAACTAAGATTGCACTTGCAATGCGTTTCCAATTTTTCATTACTAATCCTCCTTAGAATCTCTATCTATATGCAGCGCTTGTAGAATCTTCTCCTGACGCGCTTCCATATCCAATCGTTCTGCTTCATCCATGTGATCGTATCCCATGAGATGCAACATACTGTGAGCAATCAAAAAAGCGAACTCCCGCTTATTGCTATGTCCGTATTCTTTTGCCTGCTCCAACACCTTCGGAATGCATAAGACGATGTCACCCAACATGCATTCTCCCGTATCCGGATTAAATACATCGCTCTCATCCGTAAGCTCCGAGAAATCTCCCGGTGCCGGATAATCAATTTGTGGGAAAGACAACACATCCGTCGGACGGTCAATCTCGCGAAACTCCCGATTCATCTCATGAATCTCATCCAATCCGGTTAAGGTCAGGCTGACCTCTGCCTCGTAAGGGAAGTCTTCCTGCTTTAATGCCTCTGCAATAACCGCTTTGGCAACAGATGCATAATCAAAAGACAGCGTTACTTCCGTTTCTTCTTCCAATAACAGTGTCACAACAAATCTCCTTCCTGTACCAGACGCTCCCGAATCTTCAAGAATTGATTGATGCTGATTCCGGAATTGTCATACACGCCACGGCTGGAGTACTCATTCAAGGTCTGGTAAATGACCATATCCTGATTCCATTCGTTGGCCATGGTGGTCTCTCCTAAGACTTCAATCTTGGTCACCAGGGAATCTACCATATGTACAATGGCGGACTCTTTGGTACTCGGGAATCGCTCTAACGCGCCGAATTCCTCCAAGATGGTAATGACAGCAGGTGGCAAACAATGATTATACGCCGCTTTGACGCCATTTTCCACCTCCGGCTCTCCAATCACCTTGCCTAAGCGGTAATACAGTCCTCCGGCCATCGCCACCGCCTGATTGGCTCCGATTTCTCTGGCACACACCCCTGCCAAGTTAGACACCTTGCAGGCATGCTCATATTCTTTGTAAGAGAATCTGCGAATATCCTGTAACAACGGATATTCTTCATCCAACAAACTCTCATATACGCTTCGCTCTTCCCGATAATCAATCCGCAATAAGAACCGATAGATCAAAGCCACAAACAAAAATACACCGAAACTGACGGCTCCCACCACCGGTGCGGTAGATAGCGGCATGGATAAGAACGCCAAATAATAGAATACCAAAGTTAACAGCGCATATCCACAGGCAGTTAGAATTCCAAACACCCAAGGATAGCGTCCAAAGGAACTCTTCATGGCATCCGCTACCATGGAACCGAATATAATCAGCAAAATGTAACTGAAGAATATGTAAATACCATAGTCACAGGTAATGCACATAATGCAGGTAAAATACATGCCCATGCAAACGGCCAAAGTTCCTTCCAGTACGGAGTACAAAAAGAACGGAATCAATACCATCGGAGCAAAAAAGCTCGGCACGTAGGAAAACCCAATGGTCAGGCCCCAGCAGCAGGCAACCATAACAAAGAGCCTGCGATAACTGGTTCCATTATAGGTCAGCCCATGGGTCTTGCGTTTGCGCATCAGGCAAAACAAAAAGTATCCGAAAAACAGGATATGCATAACCAGAAGGCAAAAGATCTCATCCCACAATATGTGATTCTTAATAGCAAAAAACAGGATACCCAAAAGACATAAAATGAAAATGCCGCCTAAATACAGCTTGCGGTAGATGGGTATTTTATCTTCACGCAATTCCATTATTTCTTCCCAGCCTTATTTTTCTTATTCTGCAAGCGTTCCTGCTTCTTCTCATATTCCTCATAAGCAGTCACAATCTTTTGTACCAATGGGTGACGAACCACATCCGCACCGGTTAAGTTACAAAAGGAGATATCCTCCACTCCGTGAAGAACCTTGGTCGCAATATCCAACCCGGAAACCTGATCCTTCGGCAAATCCTTTTGGGTCTGATCGCCGGTAATGACACATTTGGAACCGAATCCGATTCGGGTCAAAAACATCTTCATCTGTGCCGGCGTGGTATTCTGTGCTTCATCGAGAATAATAAATGCATTATCCAGTGTACGTCCACGCATGTAGGCAAGCGGTGCCACTTCGATTAGGCCTTTCTCCATATTCCGCTGGAAGCTGTCCGCTCCCATAATCTGATACAATGCGTCA
>JAGDAL010000361.1 GCA_017959525.1 Lachnospiraceae bacterium
ATGCGTTTCTACTGGGAACGTGTAGAGAACAGCCGTAACTTCGCTAACAAGATTTGGAACGCTTCCCGTTTCATTCAGATGAACTTAGAGGGCAGCGAGATTACGGAACCTGCAGTAGCTGACTTAACTGAGGCTGACCGTTGGATCCTGTCTAAGGTTAACCGCCTTGCCAAGGATGTTACCGAGAACATGGATAAGTATGAGCTTGGTATCGCAGTACAGAAGGTATATGACTTCATCTGGGATGAGTTCTGTGACTGGTACATCGAGATTGTGAAGCCTCGTATGTACAACAAGGAAGCAGATCCGGTATCTGCAAACGCTGCATTGTGGACGTTACGTACCGTTCTTTCCAATGCATTGAAGTTGTTACATCCATATATGCCATTTATCACTGAGGAGATTTATTGTGCATTGCTTCCGGAAGAGGAATCCATTATGATTTCTACCTGGCCGGAGTACAAGGAAGAGTGGAACTTTGAGGCGGAAGAGGCTGAGGTTGAGCGTGCCAAGGAATTGGTTCGCGGTATCCGTACCCTTCGTACCGATATGGACGTTCCGCCAAGCCGCAAGGCGAAGCTGTTTGTTACAGCATCCGATGCAGCTGTTCGTGATATTTTTGCCCGCGTTCAGCCGGTATATCAGGGACTTGCAGGCGCTAGCGAAGTAGTAGTACAGGAAGGTACCGACGGTATTCCGTCCGATGCGGTATCCGTAGTAATTCCGGATGCGGTACTCTACATCCCGTTGGAAGATTTGGTAGACTTCGAAAAAGAAAAAGAACGTTTGACCAAGGAAAAGGCTCGCTTAGAAGGTGAGTTGAAGCGCTCCAAGGCAATGCTGTCCAATGAGAAGTTCTTATCCAAGGCACCGGAAGCAAAGGTTGCTGAGGAAAAAGAGAAGCTTGCGAAGTATGAGCAGATGATGGCAGAGGTAGTTGCTCGTTTGGAGAGCATGAATAAGTAGTAAAAGGAAATGGGATATGCAACAGTTTTGTTGCATATCCAACAATGAGAGAGGTGTTGTTATGACAAATCAGGAAATCTTAAGCAAGGTGGATCACACATTATTGAAGGTAGAGTCTACATGGGCTGACATCAAGCAGATTGTTGATGACGGTATGAAGTATGATACTGCTTCCGTATGTATTCCGGCTTCTTTTGTTAAACAGGCTGCAGATTACATTAAGGAGCAGGGTGGACATCTGAAGGTGTGTACCGTTATTGGTTTCCCGAATGGTTATTCTACCACCGCTGCAAAGTGCTTCGAGGCACATGATGCAGTTGAAAACGGTGCAGAAGAAGTCGATATGGTTATCAACGTAGGCTGGGCAAAGGAAGGCCGTTGGGACGATATCCTGGATGAAATCAATGCAATCAAGGAGCATTGCGATGGCAAGCTTTTAAAGGTTATCATTGAGACCTGTCTTCTGACCAAGGATGAGATTGTTGCAATGTGTGACGTCGTAAACAAGTCCAAGGCTGAGTACATTAAGACTTCTACCGGTTTCTCCACCAACGGAGCAACATTTGAAGATGTTGAGTTGATGGCAAAGCATATGACCGGTGATAAGTTGGTAAAGGCTGCCGGCGGAATCGGAAGCATCGCAGATGCAGAGAAGTTCATTGAGCTTGGTGCAAGCCGTCTTGGAACCAGCCGTGTAGTAAGTGCAGTTAAGGCTGCGGAGTAAGGATATGAGTTACGATCGAGAAGGTCTGATTGCATCTGCAAGAGAAGCAATGATGAAGGCCTATGCGCCATACTCCAATTTTTATGTTGGAGCTGCGTTTTTGATGGAAGACGGTACTGTTATCACAGGATGCAATATTGAGAATGCATCCTATGGTGCTGCCAATTGTGCAGAGCGTACTGCCATCTTCAAAGCAGTCAGCGAAGGCCGTAGAGATTTTAAGGCTTTGGCTTTGTGCGGCGGCCCGAAGGGCGTAGTAGACAAGGCTTGCTATCCTTGCGGTATTTGCCGTCAGGTATTAAATGAGTTCTGCAAGAAGGATATGGAGATTCTGGTTGCGACGGATTCCGGTTACGAGACCACAACCCTAGCAGAGATTCTTCCATACAGTTTTTCATTGGAAGACTGGTAGAGAAAGGAACAGAACATGATTGATTTCGAAGAAGAGTTGAAGAAATACAAGCCAAGCATGGAAGTCGGAGAGGCTGAGGATTCCATTCACAGCCGTGATCTGACGGACATGGTGGATATCATGAAGGAAATGGTTTCCGAGAATTTGTCCAAGCAGGGAAAGTCACGGTAAGAGAGTATGAATTGCTTCTATTGTCAGAATGAAATCGGTGCTTCGGATACCTGCCCATACTGCGGTGCGGACAACAGTGCCTATCGCAAGGTGATTTATGCGTCCAATACCTTCTACAATGAAGGGTTAGAGCGTGCCAAGATACGGGATTTAACAGGTGCAGCCGAGTATCTGAGTCAGAGTTTAAAATATAATAAATACAATCTGGATGCCCGGAACCTGTTGGGACTGGTGTATTTCGAGATGGGCGAGACCGTGCAGGCTTTAAGCGAGTGGGTCATCTCCAAGAACTATTTCCCGGAGGACAACCCAATTGCCGATCATTATCTGGATGATTTGCAGCATGGGGCAAACATGCTGGACAAGCTGAATCAGACCACCAAGAAGTACAATCAGGCCATCGAGTATGTCCGTCAGAAGAGCTACGACTTGGCCAAGATTCAGCTGAAGCGTGTGTTATCCATGCAGCCGAACCTGGTTCGTGCCAGACAGCTACTTGCCCTGCTTCTTATGATGGAAGGCAAGTACGAGGATGCCAAGAAGGAACTGTCCGAAGCGGCCAAGATTGATATCAAGAACCCAACCACCATTGCTTATCAGCAAGAAGTGCGCCGGGTGCTGAAGGATAAGAAGTCCAAGAAGAAAAAGAAACGCAAAGATGATCCGCTAGACTATGTAGATGGCTCCGAGAGCGGCTACATGCGTCGACAGACCTTCATTGAGGCGATGGACAATACCAAGAGCGGTATTGTAAATATCCTGGTTGGTATCTTCATCGGAACGTTAATCTGCATGTTCTTAGTAGTTCCAAGCGTACGACAGAATGCCAACAGTGATGCGGCCAATGCGTTGGTAGATGCCAATGAGAAGGCAACCAGTACAGCGACAGACGTAGCGGTTTTGCAGCGGGAGATTGACCAGCTCAATGCAGAGCTTGAGAATTATACCGGTAAGGGTGATCAGAAGACTTCGTATGAGAAGCTCTTAGAGGCCCAGACGGCACAGCTGGCAGGCGACTTAGAGACAGCTGCCACAGCCATGGAGACGGTGAACCGAGATCTTCTGGATGCCAACGGTCAGGCGAAGTACGATGAAATTATTGCTGTCACCAATGTATATCTGGAAGATAAGCATTACGAAGAGGGCTACAAGGCATTCTATGCCAAGGAATATCCTCAGGCGGTAGAGCATTTTGCCAAGGTGGTAGAGTTGGATGAGACTTACAGCAATGGTGATGCCATCAACTACCTGGCCCAGAGTTATGCAGCGGTAGGAGATAATGAGAATGCGCTCACCTACTATAAGAAGGTGGTAGAGGCGTATCCGAATACCCGTAAGGCAAGAGCTGCCGAGAAGGCTATTGAGACTTTAGAGTCCGGCGGAACGTTGGATATTGAAAATTCCTCCACGGGAGGAGCTGCTCCAACCACCCAGACGGGCGAAGAGAATACACAAGAGAATCCACCGGAAGCGGAAGCTCCGGCAGAATAAGAAGGACCCCGTAACACCATTGGTGCTACGGGGTTTTAAGTTACATATTTCCAACCAATGTATCTTTTAGAACACCGATGCATTCCCGCAAGGTGTTGTTAGGAAGATACAGGGGATGGGATGGTGCTGCGATGCCGCTAACATCGTGCAGTCCCTGCTTGCGCGCAATGTGTGTTGCACGATAGACATGAAAATTGTTTGTTAGAATTCCAACATTTTTATAATCGCTATTACAGTCCTTTTCTAAAATGCTTTTGCTGAAGCGAATGTTTTCCAATGTGTTGGTGGATTGATCCTCTAATAGGATGCGATCGTCGTCGATGCCGCAGGATACCAGGTATTCATACATGCCCTGGGCTTCGCTGCAAGGCTCGTTATACCCTTGTCCGCCGGAGACGATACAACGGGTATCAGGATTCTCCTGCAGGTACGTTGCTGCGGTATCCAATCGTTCTTTTAAAATAATGCTTGGGCCGCTCTGACGCATCTGGGCACCTAAGACGATGATATAGTCCAAATCCGCTTCCCCTTCGGCGTGGAATTCATGGGTAATCAGTGCCAGTAGGATGCCAAGAACAATCAGGCCAACACCGATGATGGCAATGCCGGTCACGCGCAAGGCAAGCGGCAGGCGCCCCAGTACGCCAAGGTGATGTAGGATTGCAAGAGCAAGGCACCCCAGACCGAAGACTTCCCAAATCAGGAAGAAAAAGGTGCCGGAATGCGCCCTCCAGGCAATCACACCGTATGCAAAGCCGGCCAGTGCCAGCAGAATGAGTACGATGGTAATGAATAAATGCATGAAGCTCTCCTTTTTTCTCATAAGTTCCCCCTTATTCTATCTTATGTACCCAATTATAGGAATACTTCAACGAAGGTGCAATGAACGGATAGTTCACACTTGACAAGTGCGTATAGGTGTACTAGTATAGATAATACAGTAAGTTGTTTTTTATTGGAGGAAGGCATGGAAGAACGTCGTCCGGCCAGACAGCCGTCGAAAAAGGTGCAAAGGTTAAAAAGAAAGATCCTGATTCTTCGCATCGAAGAAGTTGTGATGCTCTTGGTAATCGTGGCCTTGCTTTTGAGTCGATGCAAGGATGGGCTGGGAGCATCCAGCGCGTTTGCTCATGACTCAGAGGAGCAGACCGAGACAGAGTATGCTTGGTTAGAGCAACATGCTTCGGATTTTCCGGAGGGGAAGATCGAGGCGGCCGCAGGGAATCCGGGATTGATTCATTTTTTATATAACTATGGGAACGGAACCTATGACCATGATGCAGTAGCAACATTGAACAGCAATGAGAAGTCCCAGGATATTCCGTTGTTTATGCAATGGGATGAGCGATGGGGCTATGACTTATACGGTGATAACAACATCGGCATGTGCGGTTGTGCGCCAACATGTCTTGCCATGGTAGCGGAAGGCATGACGAGGAATGAAGAGATTACCCCAAGTAGCGTTGCCAATTA
>JAGDAL010000362.1 GCA_017959525.1 Lachnospiraceae bacterium
ATATTGATAATAGCTGCAAACGGAATCGCAAGTAAGATGCCCGGTACGCCGAACATCTGGCCACCAAGGATAATGGCAATCAAAGTCCACACTGCAGGAATTCCGAAGGAACCACCGAAGAGTCGCGGCTTGATAATATATCCGTCCACTGTCTGGATGATGACCGTAAGAATAATAAACCACAAGGCATGCAGCGGATTGTTCAATAGCAGGATTAAGGCTCCTACCGCGCCACCGACCATCGGTCCGAAGGTCGGCAGCAAATTGGTTACACCAACCACTACAGAAATCAATGGAATGAATGGCATTCCAAGAATCGCCATGGCAATGGCATTGATTACACCTACAATAAATCCTTCCAGAAGATCATACCCGATGAACTGGATGAAGATGGTATTCACCCGTCTCCAGAAGGCATTGTGCACCTTCAGCTGCTCTGCCGGAATGAAGGCCTTACGAATCTCGTAGATGCCATCCAACAGATACTGTTTGCTCAGTAAGATATATACGCCGATGATAAATCCGATGACGAAATTGAATACGGACTTACCGATGTTGGTGGATGCCGAAAGAATATTACCGGAATTCTCCGTAATGTAAGCACCCAGCTTCGTCAATGCGGTCTCTAAGTACTCTACCAGCATCTTCTGGTCCAATCCCAACCTTGGATTCATCTTGTTTAGCTTCGCAATGAAGTGTTCGATGTTATCCACATACACGTCAGCATTGGAAGCGATGCCCATGATACTGCTAATCAAAGACGGTACCAGCATTGCAAAAAACAGGCTGATCAGGAGCAGCACAACTACTAGGTCCAATATAACGGCCAGCGTTCTGCGCAACTTCTCACGCTTGATTTTGCCAAAGAGGCGCTTCTCAAAGAACTTCGCCAACGGATCCAGCAGATAGGCAATGATAATACCCACGGTGATTGGTGCAATCACCTGTGTTACCACCCCAAATGCACCGGCAAACATATACAAATGCGTGATTAACAGATAGAACAGAATCCCCGCACAAACAACAAACAGATTTGCAAACCAACGCTTTTCCAGTAATTCCTGTAGCTTCTTCATACCGTCACCTCATCCTATAGATATCCGTACATTCCACGCACACTGACTTCCCCGGAATTGAGTGCTTCCATGGTTCCGTCGTCGTACTTTACCTGAATGGAAAAATCCTGATTGATTCCCAGCACCACAGCATGACGCGGTGTATGTGCCGCGTCCTTGCCCACCTCTTCCGGGGTGGCCGGTGCAACCGGAATGACAGAGACTTCCTTGGCTGTCATCTTGCAGCGCTTCTGGTATTCCTCCAGATACTGACTGCTCGCCGTCGGCCATGCATCGTACATGGCATCCAACTCCTCAATCAGTGCCGCTGCCAGTTTTGCTCTGGAAAATCCCTTGCCGCATGCAATGCGAAGAGAGGTTGCCTTATCCCGTAATTCCTTCGGGAAATCCCCTTCCTCTTCATTCACATTGATGCCGATTCCGATAATAATACTCTGGATACGGCCGGTCTCCGATTCTAAGGACATCTCCGTTAGAATTCCGCTCACCTTCTTGTGGTCTAAGATTACATCATTGACCCACTTAATTTCCGGAGACACCTCACAGGCACGCTCCATG
>JAGDAL010000363.1 GCA_017959525.1 Lachnospiraceae bacterium
GGGCAGTCCCATCTGCCGTGGCCCGAAGGCAATCTCGTCATAGACTCTTCCGTTAAAGAGCATAATATCCGGATTCTGAAACAGATATCCGATTTTCTGGTGGAACCGCTTGGCACAGCCGTTATCCTTCAGATATTCCTCGGT
This sequence comes from Lachnospiraceae bacterium, assembly GCA_017959525.1. Taxonomy (GTDB): domain Bacteria; phylum Bacillota; class Clostridia; order Lachnospirales; family Lachnospiraceae; genus XBD2001. The sequence continues at coordinate 145 of JAGDAL010000363.1, forward strand.
AATCTCCTCCCCACGGAAGCGATAAGTTCCTGCATCCGGGAAGGATAAGCCGTTTAAGATACGAAACAGCGTCGTCTTGCCGGAGCCGTTATCTCCCTTTAGAATCAGGCTCTGCCCTTCCGGCACCTCGAGGGATAATCCCGTAAATACCGGCGTTTCTTCGTCCGGATAAGTGAAGGAAATCTCCTGTAATTCAATCACGTTCATCTTATAATCCTCTGTAATCATCCGTAAATCCGCGGCATCGCATGGCCTCGTACATCTCCTGGCTCATGTGGGCCCCTCGAATGAAGGTAATACCCATAACACCGCCCACGGACTGGTATTTGTCCTTATGATTTCCTACGGCTCTAAGACTATAGGAAGTAAGCATATCATAAATAAACCGGCCGAGAATTACAATATATTTTAAGGTGAGATCTATGGTAAAAATCACCACGCCGGGCACATGAATTTTCCGCAGTGCCCCCGTAATGTGGTTCCACTGGGTGGTATGGTTAAAAATACTCACCATCATCACCGTCAAAAACACCTTCCAAATCAGCTGCACATTATTGCCGATGCCCTCGGGACGCATGATCATGGCCGGTGTTAAGAGGATCAGGGAAAAAATCGAGGCTCCCAACGCGCCTTTTAACACCCGCGCGATATCCCGTGGCGGCCAGGTACTTAGATACAGCAAAAGCACTGCCGAGTACGCAAGCAGTGCTACAAGCTGGTGGGTCCAGGATAAGAACACAATCAACAGGACTAAGAGGAAGAATTTCAATAATGCAGGAAGTGCATGCCGTTTCTCATGCCCCTGCTGAAATTGTAATCGCCCCATGACCGCTCCGATGGACCGTATCGTTTTAACAGCAAAAGTGCCGCCTCCCTTCGGCGGCACATAAGCTTCGGTTGTCTGTAACCAATTAGGCAACATTGGATACCTTTTTCTCCTTTACCAATAAAGATGCAAGCTTGAAAATGATGACAAGCAATGCAACTCCGATGATTGCGGATAAGATGTATGCTACAACCTCGTTCATTCCTGCCAAGGCGTAGTCCGGCATCGGAACTCCTAATTCCCAGCCGTTCTCTAATCCGCTCGGTGTGTAGCCAAGAGCGCTTCCGTTGGTAACAACGTCGGCGATTTCATCAGAGCCCCACTCGCCCCAAGCAGTTCCTGTAGCAAGAAGTCCAAGAGGAGTTGCTGCTACTAAGACTGCTACCAATGCAAATACCGGGATGTGAGACTTGGTCTCAGCTGCGCCGGTCTTGATGTTTTCAAAAGTTAAATCCGGAGCTGTCTTGCGTACGAATGCAAAAACAACAACGGTGAAGATTGCCTCTACGAATCATGCAACTGCCAGATGAGGAATCATCATAGACGGAATGGATACGCTAAGGTCATATGGGCAATACAATGCGTTGCCAAGACTATCCTTGAACAACAGTGGCTGCAAGCCGAACTCTACTGCTGCTACAAATGCTGCTACATTGATTCCGATATAAGAACCAATGGCTGCTGCAATATAATGAACCCCGGTCTTTTCCCCATTCGCCCCTGCGAATTTTTTTACAATCATAGAATAGATGGCATAACCTACGTATGGCAGGATGAATGCCATGTTAAAGCAGTTTGCGCCGAAAGCTAAGATGCCACCGTCACCAAAAATCACGGCCTGCAACAGTAGCGCCACCGACACCGCCAGACAGGCTGCGTTCGGACCGAACAATAAAGCGATTAAAGTTCCTCCTACTGCATGTCCTGTTGTACCTCCAACAAGCGGTACATTAAACATCATTGCCAAGAAAGAAAATGCGGCGCCTACGCCAACCAATGGTAACTTCTCCTTTGGCAGTTCTACTTTGACCTTCTTAATGGCATGCGCCCATACAGGAACCATTGCCACTGTCATTACCCCACAGGTCACAGGGGATAAGTAATTCTCCGGAATATGCATCTCACATTTCCCTCCCATTATTAATTCATACAACCTGAATTAAAACACAGGTGTCGCATACTCCACAAGCCCCGTAGGGGGATATTTTTTCTATGATTTTTAAGGAATTTTCGAGCCGGATGTACTAAAACAGGAC
>JAGDAL010000034.1 GCA_017959525.1 Lachnospiraceae bacterium
GATAGCCTCGACTGTCTGGGGCATAACGCCGTCGTCAGCTGCTACCACTAGAATGGCGATATCGGTGGAATTGGCGCCACGCATACGCATAGCGGTAAATGCCTCATGTCCAGGAGTATCCAAGAAGGTAATCTTCTGGCCATTGATACCAACCACATATGCACCGATCTTCTGGGTAATACCACCGGCCTCACGCTCGATGACATGCGTATCACGGATGGCATCCAACAGGGATGTTTTACCGTGGTCAACGTGACCCATAACACAGACAACCGGCGGACGGGAAACCATGGATGCCGGATCTTCTTCATCTTCCTTCAGAAGCTCTGCGATTACATCCACCTTCTCTTCCTGCTCACAAACACAGTTGAACTCTAAAGCAATCTCTTCTGCCTGCTCGAAGTCTACATCGGAGTTCACGGTAACCATGGTACCCTTCATGAACAACTTCTTAACGATAGCAGAAGGCTGAACCTTCATCTTGTCTGCCAATTCCTTAATGGTCAAATGATCCGGAATGGTAATGGTCAGAATCTCATCCTCGTTACGCTGAGGCTGCTTATTCTGATTGTTCTTGGTCTTCTTCTTGCCGCCGTTCTTCTCTAAGTTAACGAAACGCTCCTGCTTCTTGCTGCCAAGTGCATCATGATCGGTGTTGCGCTTCTTGTTACGTCCGTCATCGCGTGCACGGGTATTATCCTTAACGCTTCTGGTATCTTCACTAGGAGCTGCGGAGGTGTTGTTATCCTTACGGAAACGATTGTCGCGGTTATCGCGGTCGTTGCTTCTGTTGTCACGTGGTCCGCGATTGCCACGATTGTCATTGCGGTTATTGCCACGATCGTTCTTCTCGCCACGGTTCTCAGCCGGACGGTTGTTCGCTGCATCCGCAAAAATATTACGCTTTACCTGGATGCCAGGGCGCTTCTGTGGACGATCGGATGCCGGACGGGACTCACTTCTGTCGCCCTGTGGCTTATTGGTCTGTGGCTTTGTAGCCTGTGTATTCTCACGTGCTGCCACATCCTCTGCCTGATTCAATCCACGAGGACGTACGGTACGCTCACTCTCCGGACGTACACGAATTGGTGTATGCGGAGCATCCGGTCTACCGTTTGGTCTACGATCGTTGTTACGGTTGCCGCCGTTTGGTCTGCGGTCATCCGGTCTACGACGGTTTCTGTCATCACGACCTCTGGAATCCTTACTGTACTATGCATTAAAAACAGCGGTAATGGAAGACTTCTTCTTTGGACGGTTTGCAGCATCCTCTGCCTTCTCTGCCTCTGTTTTTGGTGCATCGTTCTTCGGTGCGGCCTTCGGCGCGTTGTTCTTCGGGGCCTCAGCCTTAGGAGCATCTGCCTTCGGAGCTGCTTTCTTAGCTTCCTTAGGAGCATCTGCCTTCTTGTTAGAACCACGGCTGTTCTTGAAAGCCTCTACCTGTGCTTCATCCATACCGCTCTGGCTCTTTAATTCTACACCGCTTTTCGCGAAAAACTCGATAATGTCTTTAGACGAAATATCCAGTTCTTTTGCAAGTTCATATACTCTGATTTTTGCCATATTTATCCTCCATTTTATCTGCCGGAAGCTGATAACTTATCAGCTACTGCCTTCGCAAGATTCTCATCCACAATTGCAACTGACGCCCGAAATTCTTTGCCGCAACACTGTCCCAAAGACTCTTTGTCAGCATAAAAAAACAAGGGCACTTCATAATAATCGCACATATCCCGGTAAGACTTCTTCGAGTTATCGGAAGCATCATCCGCTACGATAACCAAGAACGCCTTGCCACCCTTGACTGCCTGTTCCACAGCGAACTCACCGCTCTTCACCTTACCGGCTTTGGCGGAAAGACCAATCATGGAAAGCACTCGGTCTACGCTCATGCCATCAACTCCTCTCTCAGAGATTCATAAACCTCTGCAGGAATCGGCATCTTCAAGGAACGTTCCAATGCCTTGGTCTTCATTGCGCGATTCAGGCACGCTTCATTTTTGCAAAGATAAGCGCCTCGTCCGTTGGCACGCATAGTAGAATCAAGAATCACGGTATCCTCTACTGTCCGAAGGACGCGTACCAATTCAGTTTTCGGTTTCATCTCGTTGCATCCGACGCATTTGCGCATCGGGATCTTGCTACTCTTTGTCATTCCTATAATTTATTCTCCATCCTCGGCAGAATCCATATCGGATTCTTCATAGTACTCACCGTTCTCATCGTAGTACTCTTCATCATCATACTCATCGTAATCATCGTAGTCATTCTCGTAATCCATGAAGTCACCGGACTCACGTGCCTGGGTCTCAGACTTGATATCAATCTTGAAACCGGTCAAACGTGCAGCAAGGCGGGCATTCTGTCCTTCCTTACCGATGGCAAGAGATAACTGATAATCCGGAACAACGACCTTCGCGGTCTTCTCCTCGGAATCTGCAATTACGGAAATAACCTTTGCCGGGCTAAGTGCATTCTCGATTAACATTGCAGGATTCTCGCTCCAGTTAATGATATCGATCTTCTCGTTACCAAGCTCATCAACAATGGCATTGACACGGGAACCGTTCATACCAACGCAAGCTCCAACCGGATCTACGTCCTCGTTGTTGGACCAAACAGCAATCTTGGTACGGTTACCTGCCTCACGGGCAATGCTCTTAATCTCAACAACGCCATCGCGTACTTCTGCAACTTCTTCCTCGAATAAACGCTTTACCAATTCCGGATGGGTTCTGGAAACACGGATACGAGGTCCCTTAGAAGTATCCTTCACTTCTAAGATGTATACCTTAATACGATCGGTTGGCTTGTATGTCTCGCCCTTGATCTGCTCATTCTCAGTCAAGATTGCATCCGCCTTACCTAAGTTGATGCTGATGTTCTTACCAACGTAACGCTGTACGATACCGGTAACAATCTGATGCTCCTTATCGTAGAACTCACCATAGATAACCTTGCGCTCTTCCTCGCGAATCTTCTGTAAGATTACGTTCTTGGCAGCGCTGGTAGCGATACGTCCGAATTCCTTGGACTCTACACGTACGTTAACGGTATCACCCAACTGGAATGCACCGTCGATTTCGTGTGCATCTTCGATGGAAATCTCCTCAGCCGGATCAAAAACCTCTTCTACAACGGTCTTCGCCTGCAACACCTGATACTCGCAGGTATCCGGATCGATATGAACGATAACATTATCGCTGGTACCGAAATGGTTCTTGCATGCAATCACCAAAGAATTGGAAATTGCCTCAAGCAAGGTATCCTTGCTGATGTTCTTCTCTTTCTCAAGGATTGTGAGTGCTTCTAACAGCTCATTGTTCTTCATGATTATCCTCCTGATTATTAAAAATCAATTGCTATTCTAACTAATGCCAAATCACTACGATTTAAAACCATAGATTCATCGCCTGCATGCACCGTAATGGTATCCGCATCATAAGCATCCAAAACCGCTTCGAATTCTTTGGAACCATTGATCGGCTTATATGTCTTAATCTCCAGATTGTTTCCGAGGTTACGCTCGAAATCCTTATCCTTCTTCAGAGGACGGGACAAATCCGGGGAACTGACTTCAAATGTATATGGATCCGAAATGTAATCCTCTCGGTCCAAAATCACATTCATCTCTTCGCTAACGGCGACACAATCGTTGATATTGATTCCGCCGGGCTTATCAATGTAAGCACGAAGATAGTTGTCTGCGCCTTCCCGCACATACTCCACATCTACTAAGGAAAAACCCTTTGCTTCCAAAATGGGAGTGATGAACTCTGTTGTCTTCGCTTCGTATACATCCCTTTTTGACATATGACACCACCTTTTGTTCTACATAACGAATTGAGAGTGGATCTCGCGACCCACTCTCAATCATCTAGCATATTTACGATACTTAATATATCACACAAACTCTATGATTGCAAGGAAATGGGCAAAAAGAAAGCACGGACGAAATGTCCATGCCATAGGGTTGGGCTATTAAAGTAGTTCCTAGGGGAATCGAACCCCTGTTTTCGCCGTGAGAGGGCGACGTCTTAACCGCTTGACCAAGGAACCATATTCATCGTCATCACTTGTTGCTCACTCGCGACAACGATGAAATAATACACTAAGGCGAAAATAAATGCAAGCATATTTTTAAAATTTTTTTATTTTTTTATAGAAACGTAGATTCCGTTGTAAAAACAACGGAATCCATACGCAAATGTCATCGATTATAAAGAGATGATAACCTTTGGTTTTACAGCATCCGGAAGCTCTCTCTCATCTTTTGAAACGCTTAGGATAAAGTTCGTCTCAAACTTTTCGGACATCTGGTCTAACTTCTCAACGGCACGTACCAAGCCTTCACTGGTATCAATGTAACCAATGGTCAAAAAACTATCCAAGAAAATTTCTTCGATATCATTGTTTTGGGAAATCACACCACTTAAAAAACCAAGGAACTCATCCGATGACTCAACATCATAGTCGGCCATATTAATCAGACGAACCTTGGAATCCAATTCATACATGTGCTTTTGATTCTTGTCAAGAAAAACAATGCTGCCCTGCGCATTCTTAACATCTCCGCGAACGCGATCAAGCAGCTGCTTTGTCTTTCCTTTTCCCTTTTCCCCAGAAATGATTTCAACCATAGCATTCCCCTCCTTATCGTTGCATTATTTCCGCTACACACCGCACCTTTCGTGCGATTCATTTTTCTATCTAAATTATAGTATATGCCGGGACAAATAACAAGGAAGTCCCGGCATAATTTTCTAACAATTATTTAGTTCTCGCCGAAAGTTGCGAGCAATTCAGACGTTAATAAATACAAGTTATAAGGACTGTCCGCGCCGAAAACCACGGAAACAATGCCCTGATTCTTACTATTGGTACTGTATTGTACCAAACAATACTTGGCTGCACCGGTCGATCCCGTCTTGCCACCGATCATATAGAAGCCTTCCGGAGACGCCACCATGTTCTTCAGGTACCGATTGGTGGTGGTCCAGGTAATGGTGGTATTATCGCCGTTGGCATCCGTATAATACGCATCATAGGTAACGGAATGAATGATGTCGACAAAATCCGTATACTGCATGGCTGCGTTAAACATCAGATACATATCATATACGGTAGTGTAATGATTCTCATCATCCAATCCGTGCGGATTCATAAAATGAGTATTGGTGACACCAAGGGCAATGGCTTCGTTGTTCATCATCTCAACGAACGCATCTACGCTTCCACCAACCGCCTCAGCTACCGCAATGGCCGCATCGTTACCGCTGACAAGGAGCATACCGTATAAAAGCTGACGCAAGGTCAGATGGTCTCCCGGGCGAAGGTGTGCCACAGAGGAATCCTCCTCCTGCTGGCAGGCCAATTCACTCACGGTATAGGTCTCTTCCAGGTTGCCGTACTTTAAGGCCACATACGCCGTCATAACCTTGGTCGTTGACGCCGGATACAGCCTCTCATGCATATGCTGCGCATACAAGGTGGTCTTGGTATCAATGTTAAATGCGGCGGCTCCCAAGCATACTTGAGAATCCACCTGGTCCATACCAAAATCCGTGGTATCCGCCACACAGATATTCTCGGAAAACAGCGGCGTCGGGTTGGTGGCACCACTGATGATTCCGTATTGTTCACTTGTTTCGTATAACCGGTAATCCCCCGTCTGTTTCGAAAGGCTGCAACCTCCCACGGAAACTGCAAGTAAAGAAAGGGACACAAGGACTCCCATAAACTTACTTGTACATTTCACGCCACTCAAGGTCTCCTCTGTCTAAAGATTTGATAAGAAGTTCGGCGGTTGCCAAATTGGTCGCCAAAGGAATATTGTGAGCGTCACATAAACGCACAATATTATTGACGTCCGGTTCGTTGGATTTCACAGAAAGTGGATCACGCAAAAAAATCACCAAATCGATCTCGTTATGCTCGATCTGTGCGCCTAACTGCTGGGTGCCGCCCAAATGGCCGGACAAATACTTATGAACCGTTAAATTGGTAGCTTCTTCCACCAATCTTCCGGTTGTACCTGTGGCAAAAAGGTTGTTCTTGCTCAAGATACCACGATAGGCGATACAAAAATTCTGCATCAGTTTCTTCTTGGAATCATGTGCGACTAATCCAATGTTCATGTAAACACCTCTCTAAAGTCTAGTACTTCTTGGCCTGTAACGAGACATTCAGTACAAAGCCAATACCTGCATATAATGTTACTAAAGATGTTAAACCATAACTAACAAACGGCAATGGCAAACCGGTATTCGGAAACAGTCCGGTAACCACGCAGATGTTAACAAATCCCTGGAATCCGATAATGGAAGCAATGCCGACGCAAATCAGCTGGCCACTTAGATCTCTGGCCTTCTTTGCTACCTTCATGCATTCAAGGGCAATCCAAAACAACAAAATAATAATTACCAAAGAGCCGATGAATCCCAGCTCCTCTCCCGCTACCGCAAAGATAAAGTCCGTCTGTGGCTCGGAAATATAATTACCGTTCTTCACGGAATCCGCACTGTCATTGTACAAACCCTTGCCAAGAAGCTGTCCGGAACCGATTGCCATAATGGAATTCTGTTGCTGGTAGGAAGACTCCGGATAATCATCCGGACGAAGCCATGCTAAAATTCGAAGCATCTGATAAGGATCCAAGAAGGAGATTCCGCGGTTTGCAATCAAAAACAAAGTAATTGCAATGGTCGGAATTCCAATCCCCAACGCCCACGCCACAATCTTGTAACTAAGACCTGCAAAGAACATCAATGCCACAATTACAAGGAAGGTAACGATGGTAGTCGACAAGTCCGGTTCCTCAACGATTAACACCAGCGGAACACCGGCTAAAATCGCAATGGTAAAAAGACGTCTCGGGGTATTCAAATCCTCTTCGTGCTGCATCAAATACCAGGCAAAAAACAACACCAATAAAATCTTGGCTGCCTCCGATGGCTGGAATCGAATAAAGCCCAAATCCACCCAACGGGTTGCTCCCTTTGTATTATCGCCTAAAACAAGAACGGAAAGCAACAATAAATTTGTCATGGCATAGTACACCCAAGGAAAATGCAGAATAAACTCATAGTCGATCAATGAAATGACAAACATAGCCACCAGTCCAAGGACCATACCGATAATCTGCTTATTCTGATAATCCGCATTTGCACTTCCTATAACAAAGATACCGATGATGGTCAGGATTAATACCAATACCACCAAGAGCATATTGTAACTTCGAAATCGATAATTGCGAAACATAGTTAACTCCGGTTCTCCTTAAATATACCACGACTGATTGGTTCACATACCAATTGGTCTTCATATACAACAATGGCCAGTGCATTGGAAGTGGTGGCCGGCTTCTTAAACAAGGAGCGTTTTGGTTTCTCAACTTCCACTTCATCCCGGTGGGTACCGATGGCCACTTCTCTTCCGTCATAGCTTCCGGCAATGATATAACAGCTGTTCTCTCCCGGATGTCCTGCATGAACATCTCCAAGTAAGGAACCAAAAATAATTACATTACCGGCAGAAACCACCGTTGCCCCATCCTTAACATCCCCAAGGATAATCACGGACTGCTCCGTTCGAAGGATTTCGCCGGACTTCACAGAATCCATGACAATATGGGCGTTCTCATAAATATTTTCAAAATAGAAACGATCAATCTTGCCCTGCATCCGGATATCCTTGATCTGGTTCTTCTCCTGAATCAAAGAAATATGAATATCCGAATTCAGCTCGATGGCTTCTACAATGACTGCAACTTCTTCGGAAGTAAGATCTCTTCCTTCTACGCTAAAAATCAAATCCGCCTGACCAAAGAAATCTCTGGCATCATTGAACTTTTTGCAAATATCCACAACCAGGTTCTCAAAGGAAACCTCGGGATTCAAGATTAAGGTAATCCCGTGGGCGTTACTCTTGATTGTGCATGATTCTATCATTCCATTCACCTCTTAATCCGTAGTGGCATTGGTGGTACTTACCGCATTCGCCTGACCGTTGATGACATCCAAGGAACTCTGAACGCCAAAATAGCTTCCGATGATATCACGGGAAACGTTGGCTGCATGGTTGGATGTGTAACCGAACGCAATTCGGCTGGCAACGGCAATCTCAGGATTGTCGTATGGCGCATAGCCGATGAATAATGCGTGGTTCGGCCGGGTTATGGCTTGCTGCGCCGTACCGGTCTTACCTGCTACATCTACTTCAAAGTCCTTATAGTAAGACATATTCTCTACGACCATGCGCATACCGGAATGAATGGCATTCCACTGTCCCGCATTCAATACATCCACTTGAGTCTTCACTTCTGCAGAATAGCTAGCTACCGTAGTTCCTTCCGCATCTGTTACATGATCTAACAGAGTCAAATCATACACGGTTCCGCTATTGGCAACCGCAGTTGCATAACGCGCCAATGCAATGGTGGTAAAGTTGTTATCAGACTGACCGATGGCTGCCATAACCGGGTATTCCGTCGCAATCTTCGGCGTTGCCTCTTCGATTTCGATACCGGTCTTGGCATTCAAACCAAACAGCTTCGCATAGGTCTGAATATATTCCATACCCTTGGCATCCTCGTAATCATTGCCGCCGGCCAAGCGCCAACCTACTTCGTAGAAGAAGTAGTTACAGGAATCTCGGATAGCTTCGGAAACATTGATCGCACCGTGGTTGCTCGGGTATGCCCAACATTTCGGCTGGTTGGAAACCTTGGTAAATACACCTTCATCCACGATTTCCGTGGACGTATCGATGACATTCTCCGCCAAACCTGCAGTTGCAGAAATCGGCTTAAAGGTAGAACCAGGAGCGGTTCGCTGCTGGGTTGCATAGTTATATAACGGGTTGGACTGGTTCAGATTCAAATATGCATAATATGCGGAATCAGAAGCAGCCAAACGATTGTTGTCATAACCCGGATAGGATACGCAGGCCAAAACAGCACCGGTACGGGTATCAATCACAACGGAAGAACCGGTACAAGGATCTAAAGCCAACTGTGCCGGTGTAATCTCCAAGTTCTTAATCTTATCCCGCATGAAATTATAAGCATTCCCGCCGGAAGACAAAGACGCATAGGCGTCCTCATCCATCTCCAATACACCCTGGTCAAAAAGAATCACACAAAGCTGGGAGCCGGTAATGTGGTCCTGCAAAATCGCATAGTAGTAAATCTGTCTGCGGAAGGAAGCATCCTCCTTCAAGGTAGAAAGAATATGCTCTACCAACGCACTATAGATTTCATCCGTATCTACATACTTGGACTTCTCGGAGAACTTGGTAATATCAATCCAATTCTTCTCGATGCAGTAGGTCAGATAATCATTCACGGACAACTCTTCGTTGGTCCACTTTATCTGGGTCTCATCGGTATTATCAATCAGGTCTGCATCTAAAACGCCGTCCGCCTTCAATAGCTTTACAATGAAGGTCATATAAGTCTGATATTCCTCTTCCAACTGGTTATACGGTGTTGGATTAGAAGCCTTTAATAAACTGCCTAACTGAGAAAACACCTGGTTCTCTTTGGATTCGTAGCTGGACTGTACCGCCTTCTCCATTGGAGACGCATCTGCAGCGGTAAAATGGGACGTATCAATCAAACTGTTATTAATCAGCGCATAATAAACGTCATAGATCGGGATAATAA
>JAGDAL010000364.1 GCA_017959525.1 Lachnospiraceae bacterium
AATCGCTTGGTAATCTCTGCCTTGGTGTCCGGTTGGAAATCTTCCTGCACCAGCTTCTCGTTGTTATGATACAAGGTCACTCTGGTTCCGTCCGGCCAGTATGGATTTTTGTCCTCGTTTTTCATCTTCGTATATGCTGCATCGATGCGGATATCACCGTCCTGCGCCACCTTCCACTTGATGATAGCGCTGCGACCCTTACCGGTGTTAACGAAATCACGTTTAATCTCAAGGTAGCTTGGGTCGAAGTAACGCTCCTCGTCCTGTTCGAAGTTCGTCATGTTATAGGCATCAAACGGTTCGTCTTCATAGCCTTCCTGATAGAACCAGCCGTTCTTGCCCTGCTCACCAAAATCGTACTTCACATCTGCGAAGTTCTGTCTGGTCTCACTCTCATCGATGGTAACATCATTCTCGTTGGCTGTGCTGCTTCGATCCATGAAGGTCACATCCAGATTACCGCCGTCGTAGGACGCATTCTGATTGGAGTCCACGACAAAATAGAACTTATCTGCGGTGGTTACATCGATTTTCTTCTCACGGAAGGTGATGACATTCTCACCCTTCTTCGGCGCAGCCACTTTCTTGGTATACAGGCGCTGGTTGTTCTTATAAACACTTACCACAACTCCGTCCGGCCACTCCGGATTGCCGTCGTTCTGCTCGAACTTGGTGTATTTCATACGAAGTTCTACGGCACCGTTCTTCGCCGGCTGCCATGCCACAATGGCCGCATCATTTAATGCCGGATGCACGAAGAACTTACTCATCTCTAAGTTCGGGGAGGTGGTATTCATGTAAGTCTCCCCCTTCTGGGTTGTGACCACATGGGCATCCTTCACGCCCTTTCCGCAGAGATAGCTCCAACCGTTCTTGCCCTGATAACCGAAGTCATCCTGGTTATTGGCATTGTTGTCCACTCTGGAAGTATCCTTACGAACTCCCGGAAGCTTGGTATTCACGTCATCGATGGCCACGTAGAGGGAACCACCGTCATAGGCGTTGTTCATATTGGGATCCACGGCAAAATACAGGCTCTCTCCCTCTTTTACCGCAATGTCCTTCAATGCTTCCTCTAAGAGTTCTTCTTTGTCGGTGCTGATGTCCACCTCATAACGGCCAAGTGGTTCTTCTCCCTTATACACATAGAGGGTTACGCCATCCGGATAGCCCGGGTTCTTGTCCATGTTGACATTCTTCACGTAGGTCATCTGAATATTGACCTTGCCGTCCTCTGCAGCACGCCATTCCAGAATCGGTGCAACGCCCTCTGCCGTATGGATGAAGTTGGACTTCACCTCCAGGCCGGTGGCACCAATCTGGTAGTATTTTTCCCCGTTGTAGGACTCTAAGCGGCGGGACTCTGTCGGTTTCTGGCTCTCTCCATAGCGATAGAACCATCCGTTATTTCCTTGCTCGCCGAAGTCTGCCACGTTGAATGCATGGTTAGTTCGACTCTCGCTATCCACGAATTCCGGCTCCTCATAGGCATCTCCGGAAAAAGTAGACGGCCATCCGCCACTTAGCATATCGATTTCACTGGCATTGGCCTGCGGTAAACGCATGCTAAAAACCACTGCACCTGCCACTCCGCAGGCAGCTGCAACCCCGATGCCTCCCATCACAAGCTTGTGCTTCAGGAGACGTGTCATTATTTTCTTCAACTTTCTTCCCCCCTTATTTGTATAACTTCACCCCGTCAAATGTGACCTTGGAATTGATTCCGAAAATGCCCCATTCCATACCCTGGGACAGGTACATTCTTGTTGTAAATGCAACTTCATCGTTGACATACATCACCACTACGCCACCGGAGATCACCATGGAAATATGTAACTCATCCTTACCGGAAAAATCATAGTCGATATAGGACTGGGCGCTCTTTTCCATCATGTTGCCGGTATTGTAGAACTCGATGCGATTGGTTGCCGGATTCAATACAATATTGATGTTTCCAACATTTTCATCATTGGTATTGAAGGCAAATCCAAACATTCCATGTGGATCGTATTCTTTGATTGTTGTCTCCAATCGATAGCTTCCCATCAAGCGCTTGAATCCCACCATCTCGTATTCGTTACCGGAAAAGGTGTAGCTTCCATCTGCTTCGCTCACCGACTCTGTCATCTTCAGCGGTGATAACACCAATTCCTTGGATAACAGTTCTTCGATCTCTGGGTTCATTACCGGGGCTAAGGTTCCGTCCTTCTGCTGCTGTAACAGATGGGTTACCATATTGCCGCCCCAATCATAGACTTCACTGTCCTGGTGGCTTTTCTTGGTTCCGTTCCAACCTACCACATAGAGTTTCTCGCCGTCTGTCTCCAGTCGTCCCGCATAGAAGCCGTCACAATCGAAGGAATCCCGTTCCGGTTTTACA
>JAGDAL010000365.1 GCA_017959525.1 Lachnospiraceae bacterium
ACAGCTGGTCATAAGCACCCCAGTTCAAATCCTCCATGGAAGCCCCGCGCCCCAAGCACGGTACGTTGTTGCCGCAATTGGTCTCATACTGCTGCAACATGTTAATCGGATCATTGAAGTCCGCAACCCAGGTACCACGGGAGAATACATAATCTCCGGTCTCCTGTCTTGCAAAGAAGGCATTCTTATCCATCTCCTCGATGTCCATGATGATGCCCACCTGCGCCAAATCACTCTGAATGGACTCTGCCACCCGATGATTCATGTCACCATAGTTCATAATATAAGGAAGTCGAATCTCCGGGCTACAGGTGTAGGTTCCGTCCGACTGTTCCTCGAAGGTATATCCGCACTCCTCTAAGAGCGCGATAGCTTCCTCTTCCATTCCGGCGCCGGTCTTGTCCGCGTCAAAATAGGAGGTGTACTGGGTTTTGAAAACGCCACCGTTGCCATCGCTCATGCCGCTTGGCACGTAGGAATCCGCCAAGGTCTGTCCCTTGTAGCCATAGTTGGCCATCAGGTACTTCCGGTCAATTAACATATTAATGGCCTGACGGAACTTCTTGGCCTGTTCTACGCTTAGATTTGCAAAAATCGGAGCATTCACATTAAATGAAACGAACTCCACACCCAAGCGCTCTGCCACATGGAATTCCGGATTGCCCTTCAAGCTCTCCATCTCGGAGGATGGAATCTGGCTGATATAATCCAAATCTCCGCTGTTATAAGCGGTATAGGAAATGCCGTCATCCGCATTCAGCATCAACTCCAAATGCTCTAACTGCACCTGGTCGGCATTATAGAAGTTCTCGTTTTTGTCATATACCATGGACTCTTCATGACGCCATTCCGTCAACTGGAAGGCACCGTTGCAGACAAATCCTGCTTCCCAGGTCCATGCGCCCGGGGTATTGCCTGCCGGATTAGCTGCTTCCACGCTGGCACGATGTACCGGGAAGAATACCGGGAATGCCAGAAGCTCCAGGAAATAGGCACATGGCGTCGTCAAGGTCACTTCGATGGTATAGTCATCCACCGCACGCACCGCAAGGGTTCCGTCCTCATTCCGAGCTACCACATCAAACAGATTCACATAATCCACCGCATTCTCCGGGAGAATGGCCCGATTCCAGCTATAGACGAAATCCTCCGCCTTCAGCGGATCTCCGTTACTCCACTTGGTCTCTTTCATATGGATGGTATACACCAATCCATCCTCGGAGATCTGCGGTTCCTCTGACGCAATGGCCGGAACAATTGCACCCTCCGGATCATAGGTATAGAGCCCTGCGAAGGTATTGGATGCCAACTTAATTCCATCCATAGTGGTATTTAAGGTTGGATCCAAGGACTTTGGCTCACTGGAAATATTAATAAAAAGTGTTGCGGTATCACTGTTGGTTACCGTAGTTTCTTTGCCGTTCTTTTCCTGGCCTGCGCTCTCGGTCGCCACCGGCTGTGTGGTCTCTTTGCCACAAGCAATCAGGTTCACGCCCATCAAAAGGGCCAGAAGACATGCTGTCACTTTCTTCATCGCGTTACCTCCTGAAAAAAGGATACATATATATCAGATTACCACTTTTCGCACCTGTTCTGCCACAATCTTTTTATTGCATACACAAATAGCATGATTTTTTCTTATTGAGGAAATATTTATGGAATGTTATCATAGAAATGTGGGGAAAACCTGTATCTGGGGAGGTACGTATGCAATACAACATGAACTTCGACATCGCCGCAATCTTTGTGTGCCTTTTTTCCATCTATTGTGTTATCGCAAAGAAAGGTTTGGTGCGTCAACAGAATCGTGTGCTTCTAACACTCTGTATTATGACGCTGGCCTGCGCATCTTTTGATATTCTTGCGGTCATCTCTTTACAACCCGACACGACGATTCCATACACTGCTTCTTACATTCTGAATCTATGCTATTTTTTGATTCATAATGCGGTACCGTTGGTATGCCTTGTGTATCTGGGACATCTTACCGGAGAATGCTACAAATATTCCGCCCTCTACTACGCGGGTATTTCCTTCCCATATGTATTATTGCTGATTGGACTGTTAACCAACCACATCCATCGGTTCCTATTTTCCATCACTCCGGAGCATATTTACATTCGTGAGACCGGTTTCTTCTTATTGTATTTGGTTGCAGCCATTTATATTATTGCGATTATTGTGAAGCTCTTCCGTTTCCGGATTTCCATGGATCCGTCCCGTCGTTGGATGATTCTGTTCTATCTGGTATCCTCAGTGATTGCACTGACGGTGGAGTACTTCATTCCAAGTGCATTGGTAGAACTCTTTGGACAGTCCATCTCCATCCTCGGTGTCATTTTCACCATCGATAATCTGCGAGAGCTAACCGATGACAACACCAATGCCTATAACCAGATGGCCTTGGAAGAAGACCTGTCCCTTCTGATTCATGCGAAGCAGGAATTCCATGTGTTTGTTGTTAATGTACCGCACATTATGGATTCCATTCCAAGCCTTGGTGCAGCACCGGTATTTAAGATTCTGATGGATGTCAGCAATTTCTTAGCTTCCTTCCCAGGCAGTACCCTCTACCACTGCGGTGGTGGTCATTTTGCTATGACCTATTTAGACGGTTCCAAGCGGGAAGAGATGTTAGAAGCCATCACCACACGCTTCCGGGAGCCATGGGAATATGAAAATATTCAGTTAACCTTGAATATGGAATTATGCTATGCCCAGTCACCGGAAGAGATTCGAAGCCTCCGGGACTTCTTCCTTATTATGCAAGCTCCGGTAAAACAATCCGGACGGGACAACAGCAACATCAATGTTTACGATTATCAGCGTTATCTGCGGGAGCGTCAGGTACTAGAAGCCTTGCATAAGGCCCTAAAAACCCACGGATTCGAGATTTACTACCAGCCGATTATGGATGTGGCCAATCATGCCATCCATTCCGCAGAAGCCTTGATCCGCTTGAATGACGACGTCTTGGGATACGTTTCACCGGAAGAATTCATTGCCATTGCAGAACGGCATGGACTCATCATCAAAATCGGCGATTACGTTATGGAAGAGGTCTGCAGATTTATCTGCGAAAACGATTTGAAGGACTATGGAATTCAGTATATTGATATTAATCTTTCACCGATTCAATGTATGGACCAGAAACTTGCATCCCGCTTCTTAGACATCATGAAGAAATACCATGTGGCCACACATCAGATCAATTTCGAGTTAACGGAAGCAGCCATCAACCGAAATCATGACCTTCTACCGTTACTCATTGAGCGTTTCTCCAAGCGTGGCGTGAACATTACCCTGGATGATTACGGAACCGGTAATTCCAATATTTCCAACATCTTCCAGTTACCGTTCTTAATGGTGAAGCTGGATAAAAACATCCTCTGGAATGCGGAAAAGAGTAAGCGATCCTTAGAGATTTTGAAGCACACCATGAGCCTGGTGAAGAACATGGGTATGAAACTATTAATAGAAGGAATCGAGACGGAGCACCAGCTGAACTGGTTATTGGAAAACGGCGTAGATTACTGTCAGGGATACTACTTCTCAAGGGCAATTCCGGGAGGCGATTTCCTCCGTTTCATTGAACATTTTAATCACTTAGAAGAGTAAAAAAAGACCTCAGGGCAATTGTCCTGAGGTCTTCTATTATGCATCTTACTTGTCGTACAAGTGGCATACACAGTAGTGTCCCGGCTCGACTTCCACCTGATGTGGAGCCTCCACCTTACAACGCTCGGTAGCGTATGGGCAACGTGTATGGAACTTACAACCCTTAGGCGGGTTGGCTGGGGAAGGAATGCTTCCCTCCAATACGATACGGTTCATCTTTGCCTTCGGATCCGGAATCGGAATTGCGGAGAACAAAGCCTTGGTGTATGGATGTAATGGGCTCTTGAAGATATCCTTCTTATCACCATACTCTACCAAATTACCAAGGTACATAACACCTACGGTATCGGAAATATGCTCTACGACGGATAAGTCGTGAGAGATGAAGAGGTAAGTTAAGTTACGCTCTTCCTGCAACTTGTTTAACAAGTTAATAATCTGTGCCTGGATGGATACGTCCAATGCGGAAACCGGCTCATCACATACAACGAATTCCGGATTCAATGCCAATGCTCTGGCGATGCAGATACGCTGACGCTGTCCACCGGAGAACTCATGTGGATAACGGTCCTTATGGAATGGCTGCAAACCACACTCATCCATAACCTTATCCAAGTAATCCTCGTACTCTGCCTTCGAAACAACACCGTGCTCCTTTACCGCTTCTCCGATAATCTCACCAACCGGAAGACGTGGAGATAAGGAAGAGAATGGATCCTGGAAGATGATCTGCATCTTGGTACGCAGATCTCTCATCTCCTTCTTGGACATGTCATAGACTTCCTGTCCGTTGAAGAGAACCTGTCCACCGGTCTTCTCGCCGGAGAGACGAAGGATGACACGACCAGTGGTTGTCTTACCACATCCGGACTCACCTACGAGACCCATGGTCGTACCACGCTTCAAGTTGAAGGTAACACCGTCAACTGCCTTAACCGCACCAACTTCCTTACCAAGGCTTCCCTTGATTGGGAAGTATTTCTTTAACTGATTAACCATCAGAATGTACTGAGGGTCATAAGTAACCGGGGTAAAATCTTCCGGCATTACAATCTGACTTTTCTTAGCCATCTTACTTGCCCTCCTTCTGATCATAATAACGATAGCAGCTTACCTTATGAGTCTCAGATAAGGAGATCTCGCAAGGATACTCACCGTTACAAGCCTCGATGCACTTATCGCAACGATCCTTGAAATAGCAGTAGTTCGGCATATTGATTGGGTTCGGAACCTTACCCGGAATGGAGTAAAGCTCGTCCACCTCACGGCCAACTACCGGCTTGGATGCCATCAAACCGATGGTATATGGATGAGAAGGATGCTCGAAAATATCTTCTGCCGTACCTTTTTCAACAACACGTCCGGCATACATAACAACAACATAATCTGCCATCTCAGCGATTACACCAAGGTCATGGGTAATCAACATAATGGAAGAATTGATCTTGTCCTTCAGGTTACGAAGAAGGTCCAAAATCTGTGCCTGGATGGTAACATCCAATGCAGTGGTAGGCTCATCTGCGATGATAACCTTCGGGTTACAAGCAAGTGCCATAGCGATAACGATACGCTGACGCATACCACCGGACAACTCGTGAGGGAACATATTGTAAACACCCTCGCTGTTGGCGATACCAACCTGCTCTAAGAGCTCGATACAACGAGCCTTGATGTCTTCCTTGGTCTTGCCTTCGCCGTCATGAAGCTCAATAACCTCTTCGATCTGCTCACCGATACGGAATACCGGGTTCAGAGAAGTCATCGGCTCCTGGAAGATCATGGATACTTCGTTACCACGAATCTTCTGCATTGCTTCCTGAGGAGTCTTGGCAATATCGTATACCTTGTCTCCTAAGTTCAAGCGAATCTCACCGGACAGAATCTGTCCGTGTGGACGCTGTAATAACTGCATTAAGGAAAGAGAGGTAACGGACTTACCGCAACCGGACTCTCCTACGACACCTACGGTCTTACCGATTGGTACTTCGAAGGAAACACCGTCTACAGACTTAACAGTTCCTGCATCGGTAAAGAAGTAGGTATGTAAATCATCAAATTCAACCGCATTCTCCGGATTCTTCATCTGGGTTGTATACTCAGATTCCGGAACATTCTTGCGCTTTCTCTTTTTCTCTAATTCATTGGTAATCTTACGATTGGCCTTGGAAATCTTGCGTGCTTCCTTGGCGGTAAGATATCCCTCTGGACGTTTCTTAGCCATATGTACCACCTTATCTCTTCATACGTGGGTCGAAGGCATCACGAAGGCCATCTCCTACGAAGTTAAATCCTAAAACTGCAATCAACAAACAGATTCCTGCAGGAATCCATACGAACCAATAATGTGTCATAACGAATGCGTTATTAACATCATTGATGATGTTACCCCAAGAAGCGAATGGGAACTTAACACCAAGTCCTAAGAAGGATAAGGTTGCTTCCGTAATAATGGTAGAACCAAGGCTCATTGTACAAATAACAATCAGCTGTGGAATAACATTCGGAATCAAGTGCTTAAAAATACGCTTGCTAGTACGGATACCACAAGCCTCGGTAGCGGTCATAAATTCCTGCTCACGCAAGGAAAGGATCTGACCACGAACCAGACGAGCGATACTTGGCCATCCTAAGAAACCAAGAATCAGCATCAGGTATAACATACGAATCTGTGGATCCAACTTCATGGCATCCATCGCTGCACCTAAGATAATGATCAAAGGCAGAGACGGAATACAGTAGAAGATATCTACGATTCGCATGATCAGGTTATCTACCCAACCTCCGAAGTATCCGCTGACACCACCAAGGATAATACCAAGAACAGCTTCGATAATAACAACGATGAAACCGATGATCAAAGATACGCGTCCACCGTACATCAAACGGGTTAACATATCCATACCGTTGGTATCGGTACCAAGCCAATGCTCCTTAGAAGGTGATGCATAGGAATCGTATACGTAAGTTGCGGTTCCCTCGGTAATGGACCATACCTTAGCGGTAGCATCATAAGAGATGTTGTACTGATGCTCTTCTCCGTCTTCCCCGGTAAAGGTAAACTCAGATGCATCTGCTGCAATCTGGGATGCAACTTCCTCACCGTACTCACGGGAGATGACTACATCGCTCTGTGCGGAAGAGATAACAAAACGGGTAATGTAACCAATGGTCTCGCCACCCTTCATAATGTTGCCATCCTCATCCAAGGTGTACTCGGTATCGGCAACGGTAAATGCCTTCTCATCATTGGTATAAGCAACCAATGCTGCATGAATTTCATCAAAGCTTAAATCAGCTACTTTGTTAACGATGTCCTTGAATGCGATTGCTACGGTCTCACCGTTCTCGGAGATCATGTAGAAATCCTTACCTTCTTCGGTCAATTCATAGGTTGCATCTTTGGTCTCAAAAGTAGTCTCGCCCTTACCCTGAGCCAGTAAGAACTTCGCCTGGGCAATAGAGTCAAAATTCTTTCCGTCTGCGCTTAAATAACGGAAATCTGCATTCTGGGTTACAGCTGCATATTCCTTCTTCAAATCCGTGTACTTGTAGAACTGCTCATCCTGACGGTATGGGCTAATCAAGCCACCGACGAAAGAAAATAAAAACATGGCAATCAACATCACCATTCCCACAACTGCCAAACGGTTACGGAAGAAACGCTGTGCTACCAACGCTCCCGGTGATAAGGTTCTGACACGACGGTCATCATTGAGAGACAGCTGCTCATTTTTTGTCTCGTTTGTATTCTGTAAATCGCTCATGGCTGCCTCCTTTCTATTCAATTCGTACGCGTGGATCTACAACTGCGTACAAGATATCAGACAACAAGTTACCAAGTAAGGTCAAAATGGCCATAAAGGTCAGGTAGAACATGGAGAACGGAATATCTCCGGCAACCATGGCCTGATAAGAGGTATAGCCGATACCCGGAATCATGAACAAGGTCTCGGTAATCAATGCACCCGCAAAAAGACCCGGCAAAGAACCACCAACGATGGTTACCAATGGGATCAAGGTATTGCGGAAGGCATGATGATAGATAACCGTACGCTCGGACAATCCCTTCGCTCTTGCAGTACGGATATAATCAGAGTTCAATACTTCCAACATGTTAGTACGGGTATAACGCATCAAAGAACCAATGGATACGATAACCAGGGTAAGGATTGGTAATACCAAGTGGTTGGCCTTATCCAAGAGCTGTCCCATTGTATCTAACTTCGCGTAGTCACGACCTACGATACCGTAGAGGTCGAACCATCCCAACTTAACGGAGAATAACAGCTTCAGCAAGGTTGCGAAAAAGAAGGTTGGCAAAGAAATACCAATCAACGCACCTGCGGTAATTGCATAGTCTGCCCTGGAATACTGCTTGGTTGCAGCAATAACGCCAAGAGGAATTGCAATTAAAAGCTCAATAATGAAGGCGATCAATCCCATAACGAAAGATAACCAGATAACCTCAGAGAACTTCTGGGTTACCGGAACGGTATACTTCCAGCTGTCGCCAAAATTCAAACGAACCGCATCCTTCAGCCAGACAAAATAGCCTGCTACTACGCCCTTGTCTAAGCCGTATGATTCGTTCAACTGGGCAATCCACTCCTCGTAAGGCTTGGATCCCGGCGCCTGTGATAGCTGCATTGCCATGGTCTCTACATAAGACGCCGGCAAGCTACGCATCAGCGCATAAATAATGAATGTTACACATGCGAGAATAAGGACAGAAAGACCTAATCTCTTTAAAATAAATTTGCGCATTTTCTCATGCTCCCGTGAAATAAAAAAGTAGAGCTGTTTCTAAAAACAGCTCTACTATTATACATCATAATGTGTCAAATAGGAACAATGTTTGCCTATCATAGACAGATGTTCGTATGTATTTTTTTAGAAACAACAGAAGTGAAACCTCATTGTTCCAAAATGATTAGTTCAATTCCAGATTCTCAATCTCTGCATACCACTGCCAGTATGGAGTCATATCCTTAGGCAAGGTATCTACGTTGACACGCTCAGAAGAAACAATGATTGCTTCGGATCTCTGGTATACAGGAAGCTCAACGCCCCAGTCCATGATGATCTCCATAGCAGCCTTGTAAAGTCCCTTACGATAGGTCTGATCGGTAGACTGACGAGCAGATACGATCAAGTCATCAAGGTCAGCATCAGCAATCTTGTAGTAGTTGGTAGATCCCTCAGAGTGATACAACTGATACATATCAGGATCAGCAGTAGACTGCCATGCTGCACACCACATCTCAGCAGTACCGGACTGGTAGCTTGCATAGAGATCGGAAGCATTTGCCAAATCGTTTACAGTCAAAGTAAATCCGATGGACTTGAATGCATCAGCAGCATTCTTAAGGATTAAGAATGTAGGATGATCTCCCTGTCCACCACCACCGATGTTAACGGTGTACTCAAGCTTAGCTCCTGCAGGAGCTGCAGTTAACTTGCCATCTTCAACAGTGTATCCAGCTGCTTCGAAGTAACCAAGAGCTGCATCAAGAGCTGCCTTGTACTTCTCATCAGCGCTCATGCCGGAAGTATAAATGTCATTACCCTCAGCATCCTTAGAGTAAGCGATCTGATATCCATCATCAGTTACCTGTGGAGCTGCCCAAGAAGTATTGGAGATTGGGTAGTTGATTACGGAAGCGGTCTCACCGTAGTAAGAATCGATTCCCTCATCTCTGTATGCTGCAATTACAGTATCGATTGCCTTACGAAGAGCCTTAGACTCTGCGGAAGCAGGATCGTTGCCAACCTTAACGTTGTCAGCAGAGATACCGATGTATCCGTATCCACGGAAGTCGATTAACTCAGTATCGATTACGGAACCTCTTAAATCTTCGGAACCGTTGATCTCAGCGATCTGCTTAGATACTTCGCTGGAGTAGGATGGGTTAGCCACATCCAAAGTACCGGTCTGAACACCTGTTAACTTATCAGCTTCCTGAGTCTCCTTAACGTTCAAGTGAGCGATCTTTGGAGCACCTAAGAAGTAATTCTCGTTAGCGTCCATGTAAACAGTACCATCGGAGTAATCCTTGAATACGTATGGACCAGCGCCAAGAGGCTGTGTGGTCTTAGCACGTACGGAAGACAAATCACCCTTGTCAAAACCGAACTGGTTGTTGTCATAATCATACTTGCTGGTATCACCATAGTAATGTAATGGTGCAACCGGGAACTGCAACTGATAAATGAATGCAGAAGACAACTCAGAAGTAGTAACTCTTAAGCTGTAATCACCGGTCTTAACGATACCGGAGATGTTTGGAGCAGACTCACCGGTGGATACACCAACGGTAGAGTAATTGTAAACATCTTCAGGAATCAAATCAGCAAGAGTAGTACCTGCTGTCTCTTTCTCCATAGCGGAGACGTTCCAGCCATAGTTCTCACCGAAAGCAAGGAAGAAATCCTTAGCAGTAGCGCCGTCTTCCAATTCGAATCCCCAGCCTGCTGCTGCGGTCTTAACGTCCTCAGCATCAGCTGCTGCGCCAGCGTCTACCATATAGTCAACGATTTCCTGTGCGAACTTCACACCACCATCGTTAATAGCATCCCAGAATGCCTTCTGCTGATCCTCTGTCCAAAGAGAGAAATCAGTATTGTCTTCACCTGCTGCTGCAAGTAATACAGAAAGTGTAGACATACCACCACGGTACTCATCAATACCTGCGATAGGCTGAGAGTAAATGGTAGCGGATCCATCATAAGTAGGATCACAATATACATATAAAGAGAAAATAGCATCATCAGCGGTAAGCTTCTCTCCATCGGAGAAAGTGATGTCGTCTCTTAACTGAATGTCGTAATCAACAGTTCCGTCTTCGTTCTCGGTAACGGTAACATCAGATGCACTGTAGTAAGTGTAATCTGTTCCGTTGTACTCACGGGTCTCACCTTCGATACCCTTAAGAATTGGATCACCTACACGATCGGAAGATACAAGTGCTACCTGTGTATATTCCTGACCAATGTGAGTATCGTCTACGTTCTGGCTAAAGAATGGAGAGAACTTAGACTCAAATCCGGATGCATCAGCAACCAATGTGTCAGCGCCGCTTGCTGCTGCGCCATTGCCTTTGCTTCCACCCTCGGTAGCCGTCTTACCGCATGCAGCAAAGCTGAACGTGGTTGTTGCGGCTAACAGAAGAGCAAGAAGCTTCTTCATGTTTTTCATAAAACTACCTCCTATGTGATATCCCCTGCAGGTGCTACTAGCCTGCAAAGTTATCGGTTTTCCCCTCAGAAGTTCCTCTAGTATTTTTTCTCCCGAGTGGTATATATACGCACAACATAGATCAAATCTGTAAAATATGCTGTACAATATATTTCCTTATTTTAATGATTTTCACCTGTAGCGTCAATTGTTTTCATCACTAGTTTCAGAAACTTTTTTCCATTGCAAGGATTTAAACAATATATAGGATGAAAATCCGCCGGCAGATGCCATAAGTTCGCACCACACAAAAGCGCCGGATCCATGGACAATTGCTGCTGCAATCGCACTTCCAACGCCGCCGACCCCAAGGAAAAATGCGGCCGCCGGATACCAGTTCTCAATTTGCTTGCGGGTAT
>JAGDAL010000366.1 GCA_017959525.1 Lachnospiraceae bacterium
CCATTTACAGCAAGATTGATACCAACCGTATTCCGTATGATTTCCAACATATTCCGGTGAAGGGATTTTTTGATGATTGTACGGATGAGCTGACGGTAGACCTAGAGAATCAAGGGGCGAGTCTTTCCTATTACTGTTCCGTTGATCCGGAGGAAGAGATGATTGCGGATCCGGAGCAGTTGATGCGTGTGATTCATAACATTATCAGTAATGCGCTAAAGTACCACGGAGAGATGCCGCTACAGATTAACTTCCGCGTCAAGGATGTGGGAGATTTTATCCAGATTGAGATTGAGGATAACGGCATGGGTATTTCCGCCCAGGATTTGCCGCACATCTTCGACCGCATGTTCCGAAGCGATGCTTCCCGTAACTCTGCAGTAGGTGGAAGCGGCATCGGATTATCCATTGTAAAGAAGATTATCGAGGACCACGGCGGCCAGATTTGGGCCACCAGCAAAGAACACGTCGGCACAGTGATTTACTTCGTACTGCATAAGTACCAGGAGGTTAGAAATGAGCAATAGAATACTTGTAATCGAAGATGAAGAAGCCATTGCGGAATTGGAGCGGGATTATCTGGAATTAAGCGGATTTTCCGTGGAGATTGTCAACGATGGTCGCATCGGCCTCCAGAAGGCGCTGAATGAAGACTACGATATGTTTATCTTGGATGTTATGCTGCCGCATATGGACGGTTTTGAAATCTGCAGACGGATTCGTGAGGATCGCAACACCCCGATTCTGATGGTATCTGCCCGCAAGGAAGATATCGACAAGATTCGAGGATTGGGATTAGGCGCGGATGATTATATCACCAAGCCGTTCTCTCCGAGTGAGTTGGTGGCCCGCGTGAAGGCCCACATCGCCCGCTACGATCGTTTGGTTGGTTCCCAACCCAATGATAATGACGTCATGCGCATCCGCGGCATTAAGATTGATAAGACGGCCCGCAGAGTTTGGGTCAATGGGGAAGAGAAGACCTTAACTTCCAGAGAGTTTGAACTTTTGGTATTTTTGGCAGAGCATCCAAACCATGTTTTTTCCAAGGAGGAGATCTTCAAGGAAATTTGGAATATGGAATCCGTGGGGGATATTGCAACGGTTACCGTGCACATCAAGAAATTACGTGAAAAAATTGAGCTGAACACCAACAAGCCACAGTACATCGAGACCATCTGGGGCGTTGGCTATCGGTTCAAGGTTTAAAAACAAGGGGGAAAACAATGGACCCGGAGATTTTATTTGAGGATGAGAGTCTGTTTGTGGTCTATAAGCCCGCAGGCATGGCGACTCAGACCAAGGCAGTTGCGCAGATGGACTTAGAAATGTGGCTGAAGAATTATCGCGCAAGCAAGGGGGAGGATACGTACATCGGCATTATCCAGCGATTGGATCAGCCGGTAGAGGGGATTACCGTGGTTGCCAAAACCAAGGCAGCAGCAGACGCATTGACCAAGCAGTTACGAGACCATACGTTAGCGAAACATTACTATGCCATCATTACCAGAGGCTCTTTGCCGAAGTCCGGTGTGATGGAGGACTATGTGGTCAAAGACGGAACCAAGGGCCGCGCCAAAGTAGTAAGCGCATCCGACCCAAGAGCCAAGAAGGCCCGCTTATCCTATCAGGTGATTCGGGAGCGGGATCATGATTGCTTAGTGGACATTGCATTGGAGACCGGAAGATTCCACCAGATTCGGGTGCAGTTTGCATCCCGTACGGCGCCGCTTCTTGGCGATACGAAGTACGGTGGCGTCTCCAGAGGGCACGGAATCAGCCTGTGTGCTTACCGTGTGGACTTCTCTCATCCGGTAACCAAGGAGGCAATGCATTACGAAGTTGCTCCGAAAGGTGCGGATTTTGTAGATTTCTTTGCGGATTAGTCCGGCG
>JAGDAL010000367.1 GCA_017959525.1 Lachnospiraceae bacterium
GTAGAAAGCAGCCAGGTGGAAGAAATCCTGACTTCGGAAGAATCCATCGAGGCACCCAGCGAGGAACTGCCTTCGGAAGAACCGGTTGAGCCGGAACTGACTTATGAAGAGAAGTTAGATGAGATCGTAAATGCAGGTATCGAGGTTATGCCCCTGGAAGATAAAGTAGCCGGATTGTTCTTAGTATCTCCGGAAGCCATCACAGGTGTGGAGACCGTAATTCAGGCCGGTGAAGGAACCAAGGAAGCTTTGGCACAGAATGCTGTGGGCGGACTGATCTATAACAAGAAAAATATGAAGTCCGAAGAACAGTTGAAAGAAATGATCCAGAATACCAAGGAATACAGCAAGTATCCTTTGTTTATTGCAGTTACCGAAGAAGGTGGTCCTGTCAGCAACCTGAATGCTGCAGAACTTACTGAAAAAGTGGCAGGTGCTTCCGAGATCGGTCAGGGTGGTGTAGAATCCCAGGCTTATGAAGCAGGAAATGCCATCGGTACTTACTTGGAAGCTTATGGATTCAATTTGGATATGGGACCGGTTGTAGACCTTGCAACCAATTCTGATTCCCCTATGTATAACAGATCTTACAGCGCTGACGGAACCGTAGTGTCAACTATGGCCGGCAATATGATCCAGGGACTTAAGGAACATCAGATCAGTGCTTGTATCAAGCATTTCCCCGGAGCAGGAAGTGCCATTAAGACAGGAGATAACGGAAGAACTTCTTCCGCTCAGACTGCAGAAGAATTTGCGGCAGCAGACCTGATTCCTTTCCAGGCACTTGTCAATAGCGGTGTGGATATGATCATGGTCAGCAGCATGCTTTCCGGTGCATGGGATGAAAGAGAAATTCCCTGCTGCTTCTCAAGTTCTGTTGTAAAAGAGATCTTAAGAGAACAGATGGGTTATGATGGTGTTGTTATTACAGATGCTTTGAACGAGCAGGCCATTACAGACTATTATGCAGCAGATGAAGCTGCGGTTATGGCACTGAAGGCCGGCTGTGACATGATCTATATGCCGGAAGATTTTGAACAGGCATACCAGGGTGTTCTGAAAGCTGTTCAGGACGGTGTGATCGCAGAGGGAAGAATTGATGATGCGTTAAGAAGAATCTACCGCATCAAATATGCTTCCATGGTGAGTGAATAAATAGGATTCAGCGAAAAGTCCATGATCAAGGATTGTGGACTTTTTCTATTAGGATCGATCAATGTAGGAATGTATTAAAAAAGAGGACGAGTAATAAATGTTTGCAGAACTTAGATGGAAAAGTATTTTAGCGATACTAAAGAAAAACATTATATGGGCAATTGTTCCCTTATTTGCTTTATGGATGTTCCTTCCGTATGTGATGAGTGGAATGCGCGAAGTAAAAGTATTTCAGGAATTATCGTCATCAGAGATTACACCCGGATACAGGGTAGAGGTGACGGTGGATTACAATTATGGACATATAATAGAGGGACAGGCGATGCCGATACTGGGTGTAGATGATCCGGAAGAAGATTATTTCGCAATACTAACTTCTGATCATCAAAAATACATCCTTTTAAAGACCAATAATGCTGAGGATCGAGGTAGTTTTGTTACTATGCTCAAAACCCAGGAAGTTGGGCTGAAGCCTCAACCCATTCATATAACCGGAAGAATCAGAAAAGCGCAGGGATTATTTGCTCAGGAAAGGGAAGCCATAAAATGGATCTGCAAGAACAGAGGGATTCCGGAAGATTCCTTCTTGCCTTACGTGATTGATTGTGATATCGACGGGTCAAAAGATAAAGTAAGTTGGATACCAGTTATTATAGGATTCATTTGGCTCGGCGTGATCGTGCTGATCGATCTATGGTTTATCACCGGCCGAAACCTGCAAAGTCTTGCTCGGGAAGTTTATATGTCTCCGTATTCCCGGGAAGAGATTGAAATGGACTATCGAAATGCAAACGTGGTCGACAGTGGAAAATGGTTTCGAATTGGCAAACTGGCAGTGTATTGCAACCATGTAACACCGCATATGTTTTTGCTTGATGAGATCGAATGGGTGACGGTAAGTCATTTCGATAAAAAATACTCGGGTAATTACAAAAATGAATATTTCCTTATGATCAAGGTTGTGGGGCAGGATCGTTTCATGGCTCCTATGAGTTCTATGAATAATGCTCAGAAAGCCAAGAGACTTCTTATTATGAGTAATCATAATATCGTGGACGGACAGGTTCCGGGTGTACAGATCCTGACTCGTGGAGAGAAGAGTATTATTCGAGTAGATTAATTTATTTTCTGAATGTTTTGGCTCTAAGGTGGTATAATAGATGAAAAAGATTATTGGGGGTCATGCAAATGAATTGGAGAGATCTTTTTATTGAGGATATATTGGAAGAAGGCAAGACTTACATCGAGAATGGCAGCTTTGCTAATCTGAATGTGACAGGAGAAGAACTGAACGTCACAATACAGGGGAAAAAGGAATATCAGCTAAAGATTACATATAAGGATGGGAATGTGGCTGAGACGTCATGTTCCTGTCCTTATGGTGCTTCAGGGATGAAGTGTGAGCATATGGCTGCAGCCTGTTTGCTTGGTGAGGCAGGAAAAGTGCAGGCGGCTGAGGCAGAGGCGCAGACGGCGCAGGAGCCTGAAGTTGCAGAAGTGCAGGAGCCGGAAATGCCTGAAGAAACTGCACAAGTAGAAGAGACTCAGA
>JAGDAL010000368.1 GCA_017959525.1 Lachnospiraceae bacterium
CCCTTGACACTGTAGGCCTCTCAGCTAATTTATTAGCAGGGGGCATGCGCTTTTTCCTACGCAAAAAAGGACTGTACCCCGCTTCAAACAGGCTACAGTCCTATAAAATCTTCATTGCGAATACACTGGCGATGCCGTGGTCCTCTTGGAAGGACAACTCCACATCTTCATCAAAATGTGCTACCAGCTTCTGGACCTTCCATTCATACGGAATACCGTTCCAGCGTAACAAGCTCTCCACAAATACCCTGTGATCCACATTGAACATGGGGAAACACTTGGCTGCCAGTGAAAAGAACGTCTCTGCATTCACTGCACTAAAAATCGTGGCCGGGACCTTGGAGAAAGCTACATAAATGTCATATTCCTTCTCTTCAATACGACAGTAACAATAGAAATTCTTCGAAGCTCCAACCGCCACAACAGCTAGGCTCTCAGCGGTAAAACCACGTCCCAATTCCTGAATTCCATGTTCCAACGGCTGTAACTTCCAGCTGCGACCGATATCCTTAATCTCTTCCGCCAATTGGAAGCAGGCATCCGGAGCAGCCACGGGCTTCTCAAATCCCCAGGTCCAGGTCTTCTTATCTTTAGATACAATGCCGATCACCTGGGCCGGGAAATTCTTACTATCAAAAAACACCTTCCCATCAAAAAAAGACGGAGTCGCCGGCTTACCACCACAGATGGTGCGTCGATAGGACGTCTGGGAACCAACCACCCTTCCCAAACATGCGGAATAGACCTGTTTCCAACTGGAACGAGCCACTTCCTTGTTTCCTTCTAATAGAAAAGTATGTAGTTCTGTCTTCACCTTTTTTGCGCTTGGTAAGGCCATGGTACCCTTCCTCGTTACATACTGCTGTTCTTCAACTGCATCTTGCGTTCGTACATCTTCTTGTCCGCCCGCTCAAATACCCCCTGATAACAATAATCCGTCTGCGGTCGGTATTCGTCCATTCCGGAAGCCACCACAACGGCTCCGTTTGCATTATTATAATCCATAATCTCATCGAAGGTGCGAAGCAAACCTACACGATTCATATAATCTTTGCCTTCTAAGATGACAACGAATTCATCACCGCCCACGCGAAATACCGGACTATGTAAAAATGTGTTACAGATTAATTGGCAGCCTTCCTTGATATAACGATCCCCTGCTTCATGACCCAATCGATCATTGACATCCTTCAGATTATTTAAATCAAAGACCACCACCGCCAACTGTTGGATGCTCTGACCGGTAATCCGTTCATCAATCTGCTGTTCCATCTCAAAGTATGCATACTTATTTCGAACGCCCGTCAAAGAATCGATATAGGCCATCTTTCTGGCCTTCTCTAATTCTTCACGCTGCCGGCGTTCCCGATCCAACAGTATCCGGAGCTTCGCGTTCTGCGCTCGTCGCTCATCCTCTAATACGAAGGTGTGAAGTAGGCTACTGCCCAACATATATCCCATGCTGGAGAACGGAATCAAAGGAACTGCTGACTGCAATCCTAAGAACACAGATACCAGGATACCTGCCAGTCCGATACTTCGATAGCGATGCCGCAGAGACTCGTCACTTTTCCACCCGATAGTAAGGGAATAGATACTGGTGATAAAATATAACACCACCTGGGCATACAACTGCAGGTACCGGAACAGGTGCGGCTGAAACGTCGCATCTTCCGCAAAGTCAAACATCACCGGGTAGAAGACATTCACAATCAGCATCACCACCTGAGTGCCCAACAATAGCCATCCCACCCCTTTTAAAATCTGTCCATATATATCCTGCCGGTGGAGATAGAGTACAACGAATCGCGTCCACATAAAAATGGCCACAACCATTGCAAGAAAATAGAAAACGGAATCCGCATAACACAGTGCTACCGTCTGTGCTTCATACAGGATGCCCCATAGAAAATCAGAAAAATAAAATACTAACAGGCTAATCAAATAAAACCGATACGGGCGAATAGCCTCTACCGATTCGGAATAATCGTTCTTAAAGAGTACATCAAAATTCACAACCACGAGGAGCATGATTGCCAAAATGGTAAAGGACGAATATAACATAGGCATTCCTCATTCATTCTAACCCATTGCGCTCTTATCAACTTTATTATATCAGAAAATTTAGAAAAAAAGAGACCGAATGTATAGAATTCGATCTCTTTGCATCATCTATTTACGAAAAAGCTTTTTCACGTCAAAACAACGAATATTGGTCCACATCTGGGCGATACGGTCGTTGGCATCTCCCTCGAAATAACGCATAACAACAGAACGCTGTAATACTTCTTCCGTTGGATACTGGGTGAACAGCTGACGATTCATCTGCTCTTCCGGAGCGTTGATGACATGTGGTGCATCTTCTCCGAAGAAATATCCCAAATCGTATGCTACTGCTTCTTCCTCATCTTCCGCACCGTAGTTGTAATCCAAATACTGGTAAACCAAGGTGTTGTCCGCATCTCCGGCGATTGGAGAGGTATATCCGATGTAGTACATATTACGGATGGCATTGTCCGGACGGGATAAGAAGTTGATGAATGCTTCTGCAGCCTGCTGCTTGCGGGCATCTTCCTCGATGCCGTTCTTCATCATAACCCAACCGTCAAACCAAAGGTTCGTACATTCTGTTGGTACGGAGTAAGCCAGCTCTACGCCGTCTTCCTCTGCCTGATCCATGGTATATACTGCATCTCCGGACCACTGCAGGTTGGCAAGTACCTTACCGGTTACCATGTCTGCCTTACCGCTGTCGGTCTCCAAAGAGTATACGTTCTCACGCATATCAGAGAGGATATCCTCGACTTCATCAACGGTATCCTGAGAGGTATCGTTCATGCGCTCAGATAATACATCCCGATAATCCGGCTGTGCCAAGAATTCCTCTGATTGGAATTCCTCGGCATTGCGAATGGCAAGTCCCGCAAAATAGGAATCGCGGATACTATCCTTCATGGTCACCTGCTTGGCATATTTCGGGTTCATGAAGATAGCGTAGTGCGCAACCTCGTCCGCAGTCAACTCTGCCGGATTGTACACGATACCTAAGGTTCCCCACATATAACAGCCTGCATATTCCGAAATGGTGTGGCCATTCATGGACAAATCGGTAAACACGCCCTTGATGTAATCCGATGCATATCTGGAGTAATAATTCTCCTCCACGCTATCATCGAAAAAGGTCTCTGATAACGGCATCAGGCGGTCTTCCTTCATCAATTTCATAATCATGTACTCGGATGGGCAAACCACATCGAATACATCTCCCAGACTCATCTGGTTATAAAGCTCTTCGTTGGTACCATAGGTGGAGTACTCCACACGAATCTTCTGGCCATAGGTCTCTTCGTACCATTCTTCGAAGTCATCCACCAGCGCATTCTCTCCGAGAATCGTGGTGCCATCCTCCAATTCAATGGTCTCTTCCTCGTCCCAATCGCCTTCGTCAATGTACTCTTCACAGTTGGCAATACGAAGCACAATCTCACCGCTAGCTTCCTGCTCCTTACCGGAACAACCAACCAACGGAATCATCATACAAACGGTCACAAGACCGGCAATCAAACGTCTTCTCATCGGTTGCCCTCCTCACTTGCCTTGTCGCGACCGGCCAAGTTACTGATGACTACCGCTACAGCAATTACTACAAAAATGACAGTAGACAATGCCCAGAGAGCCGTCTTGATCTCAGTCTGAGATCCCTTCGTTGCATTTACAACGTAGGTACTGATGGTATCAAACACTGCCGGCTTGGTATAGGTTGCAATGAAGTAATCATCCAAGGACAACATAATCGCTGTCATAAAACCGGAAATCATACCCGGTAATACTTCACGGAAAACCACCTTCTGCAACGCCTGGCGTGGAGTACAGCCTAAATCCAAAGCAGCCTCATACAGGCGCGGATCCATCTGCTTCAAACGAGGCAAAACAGATAAGTACACGAACGGTGTACATAGAGCCATCTGTCCGATGACCAACGGAATGTATGTGTTTTTGTCCATTCCGAAGAAAACAATCAACAAAATACAGATGGAAAAACCGGTGACTACATCTGCATTTACAACCGGAATCTGGTTCGCCAGATCATAGGCCAGGCGATAACGCTTCCGACTGTAGAAGGCACCGATGGCGCCTAAGGTACCAAGGATGGTGGACAATACGGACACCACAAATGCCAATCCAAAGGTTCCGGTAATAATGGAAACCAAATCCTCATTGGTAAATAAGGTCACGTAATTCTGTAAGGAGAATCCACGTACCTGTCCAATCATGGTTGCTTCGGTAAAGCTGTATACGGCCAATACCAGAATCGGTGCATATAAAAACAGCAAAACTACAAACAGCCAAATACTAGCAGTTACACGCTTTCTCATAGGATGGCACCTCCTTCCTCCGTATCGGCACCGGCCTTCTTGCTAATCCAGGAAAGCAGACCGATTAAGAGCAGAAGCACCGTAGAAATCATGGAGCCATCATGCCAGTTGTAAGCGGAGAAGTAGCTTCCAATCAAGCTTCCCATGATGTACGTGCTGTTATACATCATATCAAGTACGACGTAGTTGGTCATAGCCGGTAAAAATACCATGGTTACACCGCTGACAATGCCCGGCATGGACAGCGGAATCATAACACGACGAATCACAACCGCATCGGATGCGCCCAAATCTCTGGCCGCATCAATCAGCTGATGATCCATTTTCTCCATGGTGTTATACAGTGGCAACACCATGAACGGAAGGAAATCATAAGTCATACCAATAATGGTGTTCAAAAACGGATGGTATGCCAAGTTGCCTTCCAAGAAGCTTAAAATCTCCTTCATCGCAGTCAGACGCAGGGTGAAGTTGATCCACATCGGAAGCACGATAATCAATAACCATGCTGCTCCATGAGGAATACGCCCCTTCGCCAAAAAGTAAGCCGTCGGATAGGCAATCAATAAGCACAATCCGGTGGTAATTAAAGCAATCACAAAGCTATAGAGTAAGGTACCCAAGGCCTTGCCATTGGTAAAAAACTGAGCAAAATTCTCGAAGGTAAACTGACCGGAGCCGTTGGTGAATGCATAATAGAGCACAACCAACAGAGGCAGTACCACGAAAATCAGCAGAAAAAGGGCATACGGAATCCCTAATTGTTTTCTGGTAAATGCCATGGTCCCCTCCTATCGAACAACTCTGTAAGTAATCTTGTCTGTAGGAATGATAACACTGACATAATCGCCAACGTTCCACAGATCATCATCGTTAACATAGTAATCCCAGTCGTTCTCGCTTCGGACGGTATAACTGTAGTGGTCACCCTTATAGATAATGGATGCAATATAACCATTTACAATACCGGTATCCGGAACATCGGACAGATCCGCATCAGCAGACTCGAAGGAAATGGATACCTTGGTTCCTGCAACGTCAAGCGGCTTCTTGTCGCGTCCCACAAGTACGCCATCCTGAATGGAGCTTCCTGCAAACAGCTTGGTTGCATCCGGCTCGAAGGTCGCATCCTCGAACTCTACCTTGTACTCTGCGTTCATCACGCCTTCGTAATGGTTCTTAGTCATATCGTAAGCCATGAGATGGATGGCATTCGGTGCAATCGCAACACCTACCACATCTCCGGTGCTGTAAGGCTGGTCACTGCGCGCCTCAATCTCATACTTGCCGTACTGTACCTGGTTCTCATAGAAGGTACCCTTGAAAACGGAAGTAAGGATCGTTCCGTCAAAATTGCCTGCACCTTCTGCAACCAGATGAATATTCTCCGGACGAACCACTGCATCAATCTTGGTGCCGACTTCGTTGGTCTCTTCGCAAGGGAACTTGGTATCACAGAAGGTCACCTCATGCTCCCCGGTCATAAATCCGGTAAAAATGTTACTCTCTCCGATAAAATCGGCTACATACGCATTCTCCGGGCGCTTGTAAATGTCCTCCGGAGAACCAACCTGCATGATCAAACCATCGTCCATAACAACGATAAGATCGGACATGGTCAATGCCTCTTCCTGATCATGGGTAACATAGATAAAGGTAATGCCTAACTCCTCGTGCATTCTCTTTAACTCTAACTGCATCTCTCGACGCATCTTATAATCCAACGCACCCAGCGGCTCATCCAAAAGCAGGATTTCCGGTTCATTAACAATCGCACGTGCAATTGCGATACGCTGCTGCTGTCCACCGGAGAGGGTGCTGACTTTACGCTTCTCAAAGCCTTCCAGATCTACGATGTCCAAAACACGTTTGACCTTCGCGTCAATCTCATCCTTCGGCAATTTCTTCAGCTTCAATCCGAAAGCGATGTTATCGTAGATGTTCATGTACGGGAATAATGCATACTTCTGGAAAACGGTATTGATTGGTCGCTTGTTGGGCGGAAGTTCACCAATATTCTTACCGTGAAGTAGAATTTCTCCACTTGTTGGAAGTTCAAAACCTCCAATCATTCGTAACAAAGTTGTCTTACCGCAACCGGATGGTCCAAGCAAGGTCACGAATGCACCCTTCGGAATCTCGAGATTGAAGTCCTCGATACCAAAAACGCTATTGTCATAGGTTTTGTGGATACCTTTGAACTCAATGATGTTGGTTTGTTCCATTCTTTGTTTTCTCCCTTTCATCAAGTGCCCCTTTTTCTAGTAAAATAAAACCCTCTTTAGCACTTGATTTTTCTATAATTACTTAGATTTTTACATCTAGATAATCATATATGCTAAAGAGGGTTTTTTCAATTAAAATTTTATAAAATTAATTACGGATTTTTCCGCTGTTACCAAGGCTCCGTGTCGAACTCGTCCAGGACCTTTTTCGGGACCTCAGAAACTGGAATAGCAA
This sequence comes from Lachnospiraceae bacterium, assembly GCA_017959525.1. Classification (GTDB taxonomy): domain Bacteria; phylum Bacillota; class Clostridia; order Lachnospirales; family Lachnospiraceae; genus XBD2001. The sequence goes on from JAGDAL010000368.1 coordinate 6,837, forward strand.
ACGGTGCCGCATTCTCGATATCATAGAATTCATCGC
>JAGDAL010000369.1 GCA_017959525.1 Lachnospiraceae bacterium
ACTTCCTTTGCTTTTGCCTCCAGTTCAGGATTCCGTTGCTCCCGTACGGAATATGCCACGGCCTCCAGACATTTATATACGTCACTATCCTGGAATGTCCAACCATAATGGGTTCCTTTGGTTCGGCCGGCAGCAACCTTGAAATTCTCGATGGCGTGACTTTTCTCACTTGGAATTCCTTCGTCACCCAAGCGTTCTTTTTCAATGGTAATTCCGGCGGTATCGTTCAATACATTCCACTGGTAAGGAATCATTTCCTTGCGTACCAGATGACGATAGCGTTTCCAGAAGGTTGATGTAATCTCTACTCGTGTTGTCATTTTCCTGTTACTCCCTTGTTTTTATTATCAAAAACATGGAGCAGAGTGGGGACCCCTGCTCCATGTAATTGGAGAAATAATGAAGATACGTGTTTATTTTGATCCAATGATGGAATCGATGGTTGCTTGCGCTTCCTTGGCTGCATCTTCCGGAGAGGCTTCTCCGATGATGACCTTGTTGAATGCCAAAGAGATTGCGTCAGAGATATCCGGCCATTCCGGAAGTGGTCCTCTTGCGTTCGCATACTGCATCTCGTCTACGAATACCTGGTATACATCATCTCCCTGGAACTGAGTTGCTGCGATTGTAGAGTCAGCAGAGATGTATCCCATTGCGTTCATCATGTAGAGGCAGGTCTCGCCGCTGGTTGCGAACTTCAAGAATTCTACTGCGCCGTCTTCATTGCCGCCTGCGATGACTGCATAGTTCTCACCACCCAAACCGGAAGCCTGCTGCTTATCCTGTGGGATTGGAGCTACGTTCCAATGTAAATCCGGAACTTCTTCACGCATGGTAGGAATCTGCCAGGTACCATTGATCATCATAGCAAGGTTACCGGAGATGAACTGGTTCATGGTATCTCCCTGTGTCCAGTTGATTGCTTCCTTCGGGAATGCACCGGACTCGATTAAGCTCTTCTCGAACTCTAAAGCCTTAATTCCACCGTCAGAGTCGATTTCATAAGAAGTAGCACCGGTAGACCATACCCAAGGTAAGAAGTTAAAGGTGCCTTCTTCGTTCTGAAGTGCACAATGCGCGAAACCGTATACGTTATCCTTGGTTGTTGCTTTTGCAACAGTCAGAAGCTCATCCCATGTGGTAGGAACTTCACAACCTGCTGCTTCCAACATATCCTCGTTGTAGAAGAGTACTAAGTCGTTGCTTCCGAACGGAACACCGTAGAGACGTCCGTCTAAGGTACAGGAATTTACCGGTCCGTCATAGTAGTTGCTGACATCGAACTTGTCGGTAATATCTGCGAAAATTCCCATTGCTGCATAAGCTGCATGATCCGGATTATCTAAGATTACCAAGTCCGGCAACTCGCCTGCAGATGCACCAACGGACAACTGCTTCTTGAAATCTGCGAATGGTACGTATTTTGCCTGAACGGTAATGTCATCCTGCTGGCTGTTGAACTCTTCAATGATGTGGTTCAATGCTGCCTGATGGCCTTCGGTCTCCCAATAGTACCAAATTGTTACGTCGCCGGCTGCTTCGCCGGATGCGCTTGCAACCTCCTTGTTTCCTGATCCGGTATTTGCGTCACCGGTGGTTGCACTGCCTGCGGAGGATCCACATCCTACCAGTGAAACAGACAGACACATTGTTGCTGCAAGTGCGGTTATTAACCCCTTTTTCATAAAATGAAACACCTCCCAATTCGTGTTTAACTTTGATAATTGTATTATAGGAAGAGGCGCGGGTAGACAAAACTCAACAATTCTTAAAAAAGAGGAATTTTCTAAAACTATATTTGAATCGGCACCAAAATGGTTACGGTGCTTCCTTCTCCCGGTTCGCTCTCTACATGTACCGTGGCAGACTCGCCATAGTACATCCGAAGTCTGGTAATGGCATTGGCCATACCAATATGTTTGCGGCCCCCTTCTTCTTCTAACTCGCCGCGATTGCATTTGTCCACAATGTCCGGTGGCATGCCCTTGCCGTTATCCGCAATCATGATATGAAGGCTCTCCTTCAACCAGATGCGAATGTCAAGCTCACACAACTCCTGCTCCGGCTCGAATCCATGGACGATGGCATTCTCTACGAAGGGTTGTAATAACAACTTATGAATCGGTAGATTCTTCGCCTCCGGCGCCACCTCCATATCACAGGTGAACTTATTCTTCAGTCGCACCTGCTGCAAATAGATGTATTGCTTCAGCCAACCCACCTCATCATCTACAGACACCACTGCACTGCTGTCGCTGATGGCATAACGCAGAATCGAGGCCAAGGCACCAATAGCATTACTGATTTCATATTCATCCCGGTCAATGGCCATCCAGTTAATGGTATCCAGGGTGTTATATAAAAAGTGCGGATTGATTTGAGCTTCCAAAGCAGCAATCTGCGCTTCCTTTTGTTTCACCAACGCTTTTTTCTCACTGGCATTGGCCTTCTCCAATCGTTCAATCATCTCATTGAACCCTAAGGCGATGGTCTCAATCTCCAGCGGCATGGCATCATCGATTTCCACCTTGCTGCGGGAGCCGGAAATCTTGGCACTTTGCATGCCACGTACCACCTTTTCTACCGAGTTGGACAGTCGATCCGAAAGTCGAACCGTAATCACCGCAATGGTAAGGAAGACCAGACCCTCGACCACAATAATCAAAATCAACTGGGTATTCAATGCCGTAACCAATCCGGCACGGTCCTTGGCACAGATAATGTTCCATCCCAAGACATCGTCGTGATACTCCATAATATCGAAGTTACTCATTTCCAATTCCTGGGACAGGAACTTAGCATAGATATTCTCTCCGGTCGCATCCTCTTTTACGATTCTTTCCAGATTCTTACCGATGTAATCCTGATGTTTTCCACAGCTAATGATCCGACCTGCATCATCGGTGATAAAAATGAACTCGCCGTCCGCTTCGCTTTTCTGATAACAGCTTTGAATCATGCGCTCATCAATACTTAAGATGACTACACCCGGATTACGGCGGATATCGCGGTAATCCACGAAGCGATGGGCCAGATGCAGCAGATAATAATCTTCATATGCAAAAGAAGTTCCGTACTCCGGCGGGAACACTTTTAAGAGTGCATTGGCACCGATCACGTCATAGAGGGTATCCGCATCCATGCTGTATTGCTTCAACCAACCGTTCTCATAGGTCTTCTGGGTCATCTGGTCGTAAGCGATAATCTCTTTGTTCTCGGTAATAATGGTAATGGATCGAATATAATCCTTGGAATTCACCAGCGCGCGCAGGTACCGACGCAGCTTACTCTTGGCTACGGATACGTCGTTGTCGCTATTAATATCATCTATATAGGAAATCACATCATCACTGGTATAGACCTGATAGAGGGCATCCTCATAAGACTGCAACAGAATATTGACATTGTTATCCACCTGCACCAACGTATTATTGGCGTTGCGCCGGGTGCTGGCCCGCAGGGAATCTGCAATATTGATAAAAGAAAAAACGCCCAGTACCACACTGGATAAAATGGCAATCCAGATGAATACGGACATAATAATCTTTTTAAGACTGTATTTCTCCTTCATTCCCCAATCCCCTCAAACAAATAAAATCAGGAGGCAAACTCCTGATTTTATCTTAATAATTGCTTCCTTACTCCGCAAGGATATTCTTACCGTTTTCTGCAATAAATATTGGAATCACCGATAGTGGGCACTCACTTACTACCCGGTTTCCACCTTCATAGACCTTTCCGGTTTCGTATTCTCTCCAGCGCATGCCCTTTGGAAGATAGACTTCTCTGGTTCGAATACCCGCTTCCAATACCGGTGCCACCAGGATGCTCTCACCAAAGAGATACTCATCTTCGATGTCCCAGCAGGTTGCATCCTCCGGGAATCCATAGAATAAGGTACGCATCAATGGCGCGCCACTCTCATGGGCTTCCTGCATCAGGCCACGGATATATGGGCGAAGCTGCTTCCGCAAGAAAATATACTTCTTACAGATTTCATAGACGTCCGCTCCATAACTCCAAATCTCATTAGCGGCTCCTGAACAGCAGGTAGCGCCTCCCGTGGTTCCCACTTGCGGCTGTCTCGGTTCCCGGTCTCCATGCAAGCGCATAACCGGGCAAAAAGCGCCCCAGGCAAACCATCTTGCAAACAGCTCCCGGAATTTCGGATCGTTTGGATCACCGCCATGGAAGCCTCCGATATCGGTGGTCCACCAAGGAATTCCGGCCATACCCATATTCAGTCCTGCTGCCAATTGGTTTCGCATACTGCCGAAGCTAGAGGCGATATCCCCGGACCAAACCAATGCACCGAAGCGCTGGCCACCGGCCCAGGTGCAGCGCAGGAGAGTTACAATGTTTTCCTGCCCTGCTTCCTGCATGCCCTCATAGAAAGCTCTGGCATATCCGATGGGGTAACTGTTGCCTACTTCCAAGTTGCTGCCCCCATAATACCGGTAATTATCAAAATCATAGACGCTGTATTCCGGCTCGGCCTCATCCAGCCAGAACAGCTTCACGCCCTTGTCATAGTAATTCTTCTTTGCACACTTCCATAGGAAGTCCCGTGCTCCGGGGTTGGTTGCATCGATATGCACCGTTTCCCCCTGAAAATTCATGGCAATCCGATGCCCACGCTCTACGTCTATCAAGTATCCGTTTTCTAAGAGCGCCGGATAGTTCACGCTCTCCACAGATACGGTTGGCCATACAGATACCATCACTTCCGTACCCATGGCATTGACCTTATCTATCATCTCCTTCGGATGCGGCCAATAGGTAGCGTCAAAATTCCAGTCGCCCTGCTTATCCCAATGGAAGAAATCCACCACGATTACATCCAACGGAATGCCGCGCTTATAATACTCTTCTGCCACTTCCAAGAGTTCTTCCTCTGTTTGATAGCGCAGCTTGCTCTGCCAGAATCCAAGACCGTACTCCGGCATCATCGGGACACTTCCCGTGACGGATGCGTAAGCGCGAAGCAACTCTGCCGGTGTATCTCCTGCTACCACCCAATAATCCAATGCTTTGGTCGCATAGGCTTCATAGCTTGTAATATTTTTTCCGAAGACCGCCCGGCCTTCTGCCGGATTGTTCCATAAGAATCCATATCCTTCCGATGAAATGGCAAATGGGACGCTGGCCTGGGAATTGCGCTGTGCCAGTTCCAAATCCAATCCCTTCAAATCCAAATAGGGTTGCTGGTACTGTCCCATACCATAGATGCGCTCCTTGGGATTCTGGGATTCGAACCGCAGGGTTAAGTGATAGAGATCACTTCCTACGATGGGTTTGAATTCTCTGGCTTCGATTTCCAAGGCACTACACTTGGGGTCCGTTACCGACCGGCGGTTCCTTGCATATTCTTCTAAGAGACGCTTGCCTCCGGTACGAAAAATCTCGATTTTGCCACTGGAAGAACTCCGTAAGGTTACCTCCCCGTTTTGTATTTCACCATACTTCCCGGTTACTGTAATTGCATCCGGGCTCTGTTGTTTTTCCAACAGTGCCCAATTCTCTTCCGGGAAGGTTGCTTCCTTCGTTGCTCTGACACGAATGGCGTTCTCGCCCCAGGCTTCTATGCGAACCTGCTCTCTGTCATATCGAAATACCAGTGCTTGGTCTCTTTTTTCAATCATATTTTTAACCCTTTACTGCTCCGTTGGTCATTCCACTGATGATATGCTTCTGCATGAAGATGAAAATCAATACAACCGGAATGATGGCTACAATTGCAAATGCGGTCAAATAGCTCCACTTGGTTCCGTACTGTCCCATGAAGTTGAAGATTCCTGCGGTAATCGGACGCTTGGTCTGATCTAAGATGAAGGTCATACCATATGCCAAATCACCCCATGCATACAAGAAGGAGAATACGGCACATACGATGACGCCCGGCTTTGCTACCGGAACAAGGATCCGGAAGAAAGCGGATAATCGGGTACAACCATCGATGTATGCCGCTTCTTCCAGAGCTGGAGGGATGGATGCAAAATAATTCTTCAGAATTAATACGGAAAACGGAATTCCAATCGTTGCATCGGCGAAAATAGCGGAAATCCAGGTGTTGTAAACATGCATACCCTTAAACATGATAAACATCGGTGTTAAGAGTACGGATACCGGAAGCATCTGACTTACCAAGAAGAATAACAGCATGAACTTTCTTCCTACAAACTTGTATCTGGCGATGGCATAGGATGCCGGTACGGCCAAGATAACTGCGATGATCATCGCTCCCATGGAGATCACAAAACTGTTGAAGAAGGAGACGAACATGTTGAAGTCTCCGTTTTCAATCTGTGCCGCATAGGACTTGGTATTTAAGACATGCGGGTACCAAGTCGGCGGAATCTGGAAAATCTCCTGCTCCGTTTTTAAAGATGTAACAAAGGTCCAAAACAGCGGGAATAACAACAGAATCAAAACAATAATTGCGACCACGCTGCAGATGATATTTTCTCTTTTACTAAGTCTCTTTTCTGATTCCATTATTCCTTCTCCCCTTCCATGGTAATCTTAATATAGAGCATTCCTACCAGAAGCAAGATGACAAACAATACATTCGCCACCGCAGAGCCCTTGCTGTACTGGAACATGTCGAAGGACAGCTTGTAGGAATAGGTGGACAAGAGGTGGGTGGAGTTGACCGGTCCGCCCTCTGTCATAACGTATACCAAATCGTACACCTTGAAGGTATAAATGAATCCGAGTACCAGGATGGATTCGATGGTCGGACGAAGTAGCGGTAAGGTAATACCAAACAACTTCTGCCACTTATTGGCACCGTCTACGGATGCACTCTCATATAACTCCTGCGGAATGGTGGTAAGACCCGTGGACAAGAGAATGGTATTAAACGGAATACCGATCCAGATATTGGCAATAACGACTGCTGCCATCGCTGTTCCCGGTGTGGTCAGCCACTCAATATTGTTATCAATCAAATGCAGGCATCGCAAAATGTAATTGATGATACCTACATCCGTGGAAAACATGAACTTAAACATCAAAGCGGTAACCGTCATTGGCATCATCCACGGAATCATCAGAAGACCACGCACCGGCTTGGCAATCTTAAATCTCTTATTAAAAAACAACGCCAATGCGAATCCGATTAAGAACTGGAAAATCAAACATGACACCGTAAAAACCAAAGTGTTCACCAAGGATTTACGGAAGAATTCGTCAGAGAAAATCTCTACGTAATTTGCCAACCCAATAAAGTGTCTATCTCCGTTTGCCAGGTTGCGAACGGATACATCCTGAAAGCTCAATCCGATATTACTGATGATTGGATATCCAACAAAAATCAGCATATAGAGGAATGCCGGTAAGATGAATAACAATCCGACATTGTCATATCGAAAGAACTCCTTTAGCTTTTTCATAAAAAAACTCCTCCTTTTTCCTGTGTCACATTTATTGTATGGAGATTCTTGGAATCCAACCATGTGACAAATCTAAAAAAAGAGGAATTTTCCTTGGTCATTATTTAATTGTTCTCCGATACTCCGCCGGAAGCATGCCCGTATTATCCCGGAAGACCTTGCTAAAATACTTCGGATCCTGATAGCCTACCTGGTCCGCAATTTCATAGAGCTTCAAGTTCGTACTGATTAATAGCTCCTTGGCCTTGGACATTCGATAATTCTTCATATAGGCACTGTAGGTCAGTCCCGTCTCCTTATGAAACTGGGTGCCTAAATACTCCGGTGTAATGTTTAGCTTGCCGGCAATCTCTTCTAAGGTAATACCGGTGTTATAGAACTCCTTCATCAGGCTCTCCGCCTTGCGCACCATCAGGTGGCTGGCGTTGGTGCTCTTCTCTGTAAAATCAAAGGAAGCAATCATCTCATCACAGATTGCATTCAACTCCTGATGGGACTTGGCATTCATTATTCGATCCAAGAGCTTTTGTCTTTGAATCTGCCCTTCCTTCCGGCATCCCGCTTCTTTGCCGATTTCTAAGATGGTCCATAGGAAGCGGACATAACACTCCTTCACTTCCCTCGGATGATAGATGCGACCGTCTAAGAAAGCTTTGTGGAACTTGGTTAGTACCTTTCGAATTTTCTCTTCCTTTTTCTCAAAGATTGCAGACTTCATGGCCGTCTCAATCTCAATCGGATAAATACAAAGCGCCGTCTGTACATTGGTAATCTTCGGATAGGAAATTAGGATATCCTTCTCAAAGGTAATATTCCAATCCATATACGGGAACAGATTCACAAGACCCGTCGACAATTCGTTCAAGCCATGCTTCTCTTCACAGCCCACCACCAAGTCGCTTCCCACCTGCTGCAACAGCTGGTACTGAATAAAACGTTCAATGTCATGACCGTCCGAGTATCCGTACATAATCATAAGAATGGATTTGTGATACGCAGATTCCAAGAGGACATAAGACAACTTCCCATATCCTAAGAAGGCGTGTTTCAAGAACTGATAACCTTCCTCGCGCTTCGATTCAAATGCATTGCCAAGATATGCACACAGTAAGAAAAAATTCTCCTCCGGACGAATGCCATAGGCATTCTGCAGGTAGTCCGCCGTCTCTGAAGAGACTTCCTTATGTCGAAAAACAACATCCTGGAAAATCTGCTCTAGGGTGCCTACCTGGGCCGGCTTTTTCTTCTTGTCTGCGGCAATCTGCTCTGCCACGTTCTCCATGGCTCTGGAGAATTCCATCAGCGAGACCGGTTTCAATAGATATTCTGTCACACCAAGCTTCATCGCTCCTCTGGCATACTCAAACTCGGAATAAGCACTCAGGACGATTGCCTTGGGTGTAAGATTCTTCTGATAGATTGCGGACAGCATTTCAAGGCCATCCATGTTGGGCATACGAATGTCAGTAATCACCAGATCCGGACGCAGGTCCTCACACATCTGCAATCCCTGTGCTCCGTCTAATGCTTCCCCCACTACCTCGTAGTTCGGATCCAACTTCGCAAGTAACT
>JAGDAL010000370.1 GCA_017959525.1 Lachnospiraceae bacterium
CATGGAATATTTCCAGATGGCAGAAGACTTAGGCTTGAATGAAGATATTACTGCAACCCGTTTGGCACAGTTCCCGGATGTCTTCGAGATTCGTGAGACAGGTGCAGACGAAGACCAGTTATGGGATTTGTTATCCCACGCGCTGGATTTGGCACTGCAGCAGTTTATCGAGAATCGTGAGAACGAGGGTGCCCGTCTGAAGGAAGACTTATTGGATAAGCTGGCCCAGATGGAAGAGCAGGTTGCTTTTATCGAGAACCGTTCCCCACAGATTCTTGAGGAATACAAGGAACGCTTACGTCGTAAGATTGACGAGCTGTTGGAAGACCGACAGATTGACGAGAATCGTATCGCTATGGAGGTCACCCTCTATGCGGATAAGATTTGCGTAGACGAAGAGATTGTTCGCTTAAAGAGCCATATTCGCGAAGCCAGAGAAGCTTTGGAGAAGATGGACGAGGTGGGACGCAAGATGGATTTCTTGGCACAGGAATTGAACCGGGAATCCAACACCATTCTTTCCAAGTCTACGGATGTGACGATTGCGGATTGCGGAATCACCTTGAAGACTTTGATTGAGAAGATCCGCGAACAAATACAGAATCTTGAATAAAGGAGCCGATTATTGTGAATCATCGCAATGGTTTGATTATTGTCCTGTCCGGTTTTTCCGGAGCCGGCAAGGGCACAATTATGAAGAACTTACTGAAGAACTATCCGGATATGTACCATTTATCCATTTCCGCTACCACCCGTGATATGCGTCCGGGGGAGCAGGACGGAAGAGAATACTTCTTCAAGACCAGAGAAGAATTCGATGCTATGATTGCAAACGGCGAATTCTTGGAATATGCCACCTTTAACGGCAATTCTTACGGAACGCCGAAGGCTTATGTGGAGCAGTTGGCCAACGAAGGCAAGGATGTCATCTTAGAGATTGAGGTCCAGGGTGCCCTTCAGGTCAAAGAAATCTTCCCGGAAGCCTTGTTGTTATTTGTAACTCCGCCTTCCGCACAGACCTTGAAAGAGCGTTTGGTTGGCAGAGGAACCGAGTCTGAGGATGTGATTTGCCAGCGTTTGGCAATTTCCGCCAAGGAATCACACCTTATGGAGAAGTACGATTACTTAATCGTGAATGACGTGCTGGAGAACAGTGTCAGAGAAGTGCATGAGATTATTCAATGCGAACACTTCCGCACTGCTAGAAATAAATCTGCGATCCAGGAAATGCAGAAAGAATTAACCATTTTTTCAAAAGGAGAATAATAAAATGATCCATCCATCTTATGTAGAACTTATGGCAGTTGTTAATGACGATGTTGTTATCGGTGAGGAGCCGGTAGTTAACAGCCGTTACAGCATTGTAAGTGCCACCGCTAAGCGTGCCCGCCAGATTATTGACGGCCAGGAGCCAATGATTTCCGGCGCTTATGATATGAAGCCACTTTCTATCGCTGTTAAGGAGCTTTATGAAGGCGAGCTGAAGATTTTAACCGATGAGGAAGCTGCTGCAAAAGAAGCTGAGATGTTAGCAGAAGAAGAGGCCGCTGCCGCTGCTGCTGCAGAAGCTGCTGAGGCTGAAGCTGAAGAGGAAGCAGAAGAGTCTGAGGAAGCCTAATTTATGAATGTATTTTTTGTTTCATTAGGTTGCGATAAGAATCTGGTCGATTCCGAGCATATGCTTTCTTTGTTACAGAAGCATGGATATACGGTTTGCGATGATGAGCACATTGCGGATGTCATTGTCATCAACAGTTGCTGTTTCATCAAAGACGCCATGGAAGAGAGCATCGATACCATCATTGAGATGGGCCGCATGAAAGAAGAAGGGAATTGTAAAGCATTGATTGTCTGTGGAGGTTTGTCCCAGCGCTTTGCCGAAGAGTTCCAAAAGGAACTCCCTGAAGTCGATGGCGTGATAGGAACCAATTCCTATGATGCCATTGTTTCCGTTATCGACGATGTTCTTGCAGGCAAGGAAGCCAAGGTGCTTCGTCCGCTAGAGGGCATTCCGAAGAATGACGGACGTGTGGTAACGACCGGTGGATTCTTCGCATACCTTAAAATTGCGGAAGGTTGCGATAAGCATTGTTCCTACTGCATCATCCCGAAGATTCGAGGTGATTTCCGTTCCGTTCCGATGGAAGAACTGTTAGAGGAAGCAACCCAGTTAGCCAAGGACGGTGTGAAGGAATTGGTTCTGGTTGCCCAGGAAGTAACCGTATACGGAACCGATTTGTACGGACAGAAGATGCTGCCAACCTTACTTCGTAAGTTATCCGAAATCGAAGGAATCCATTGGATTCGTTTGTTATATTGCTATCCGGAAGAGATTACCGATGAACTCATCGAAGAGATGGCAACCAATCCGAAGGTATGTCACTACATCGATATGCCGATTCAGCATATCAGCGACCGCATTCTCGGTCGTATGGGACGTCGTACTTCCGGCCAGGATATTGTCGATATGATTGCAAAGTTGCGCAATCGCATTCCGGATATTACCTTACGTACCACTTTGATTTGCGGATTCCCGGGAGAGACCGAAGCCGATCATCAGGAGATTATGGCATTCATTCGGGAAGCTGCTTTTGATCGTTTGGGCTCTTTTACCTACTCACCGGAAGAAGGCACCGTCGCTGCCACCTTCCCTGACCAGGTAGATGAAGTAATAAAAGATTTATGGTACAACGATGTGATGAGTGCACAGCAAGAAATTGCTTTTGCGAAGAACGAGGAACTCATCGGTCAGACCTTTGAGGTAATGATTGAAGGTCGCGTGTCCGGTGAGGACGTGTATGTAGGACGTACCTATCGTGATGCTCCGAATGTGGATGGTTATGTATTTGTAAATGCCAATCATGAGCTTATGAGCGGAGATTTCGTACAGGCAACCATTACTGCTGCCAAAGATTATGACGTAATAGGAGAGATCGTAGAATGAATTTACCAAACAAACTCACAATTTTTCGTGTAATTTTAATTCCGTTTTTTGTTGCTGTTTTGTTATTGTATCCGGATAATTCCACCATGCGTTTGGTGGCAGATGCCATTTTTATCGTAGCTAGCTTGACCGATATGTTGGATGGTAAGATTGCCCGCAAGTACAATCTGGTTACCAATTTCGGTAAGTTCATGGACCCATTGGCTGATAAGCTTCTGGTTTGCTCCGCTATGATTTGTCTCGTAGCATTAAATCAGATTCCTGCATGGGTTGTTATCATCATCATTGCAAGAGAGTTCATTATCAGCGGATTCCGTTTGGTAGCTGCAGACAATAACGTTGTCATTGCTGCCAACTACTGGGGTAAGTTCAAGACCGTATTCCAGATGTTAATGATCATCGTCATGGTTGCAAATTTTGCATTCCCATTCTGGAATATCCTTGGCATCGTTTTGATGTGGATTGCATTGGCACTTACCGTTATTTCCCTGGTTGTATATATTTATGACAACCGTGCTGTTTTGAAGGAGCAGAAATAATTCATGAAAGTCGCAAGAGCGGTTGCAGAAGTCTTAGATCAACGAAATCTATCCATCGCTACGGCAGAGAGCTGTACCGGTGGCATGATTGCATCGGAATTAGTGAACATTCCGGGTGTCTCCAATCATTTTGGAGAAGGATACGTCACCTATTCGGAAGATGCGAAAATGCGTCTTCTCGGTGTACGGGAAGAGACCTTGCAAGCGCATACCGTCTATAGTGCTGAATGTGCCAGAGAGATGGCCTACGGCGCCATGAAAAAGGCCGGTGCCGATATTGGTGTAGCAACCACCGGTATTGCCGGACCGGATGGCGGAAGCGATGAATATCCTGTAGGACTGGTGTATATTGCCGTTGCCTACAAGAATAAAATAACTACTAGGAAATTTATCTTTTCGGGAGATCGTTACCAGATTCGCTTTGCTGCTTGCAAGCAGGCCTTTCGTCTGGTGCTGGATGTCCTGGGTTAGGAGGGCTTCATGCGTGTCATCGCAGGAAGTAGAAGGAGTATACCTTTGGTTACGGCGGAAGGCTTAGATACCAGACCAACCACCGATCGAATCAAAGAGACGTTATTTAATATTTTACAGTCGGATATCGACGGATGTCGTTTCCTGGATTTGTTTGCAGGAAGCGGACAAATCGGCATTGAGGCCTTAAGCCGCGGTGCATCCTATGCGGTATTCGCTGAGCAGAACAAGAAGTGCATTGATTGCATTCAGAAGAATTTGACGAAGACCAAATTCTTGGAAGCGTCCAAAGTCATTGCCAGCAGTCTTCCGGATTGCTTGAAGACACTGAAGAATGACGAACCGTTTGATATTATTTTTATGGATCCGCCATATGCCTCCAATTTGGAACCTGCGGTTCTTCGCATGATCGAAGAATTGGAATTGGCCCATGAGGATTCCATCATTATCATTGAAGCAACGCTTGATCGAGATGTATCTTTTGTTGACGAGACTTCCTTTGAAATTGTTCGTACCAAAGAATACAAGACCAATAAGCACATATTTTTACGCAGAAAGTAGGGAATTGTATGAGAAGAGCAATTTATCCGGGAAGCTTTGATCCTGTCACATTCGGACACTTAGACATCATTAAAAGATCCTCTCAATTATTTGACGAAATCATTGTCGGAGTGCTGAATAACAGCCAAAAAAATGCGTTGTTTTCTATCGATGAACGTGTTAACATGATAAAGGAGTTAACCCGCGAATATCCGAATGTTCGCGTAGATTCCTTTGAGGGATTGTTGGTGGATTACGCCAAGCAAGTGGACGCATCCATTATTATTCGTGGACTTCGTGCTGTAACGGACTTTGAATATGAGCTTCAGATTGCACAGACCAATCATGTGCAGTATCAGAATTTGGAGACGGTATTCTTAACCACCTCCTTGAATTATTCTTATTTAAGCTCAACCGTTGTGCGTGAGTTCGCATCACACGGTGGGGACATCTCTCGTTTTGTACCTGCAGAGATCATTCCGTTAATCGAAGAGAAGTACAACAGGAAATAACATATATAAGGGAGAAGATACATGGCTAGTACAATCGAGGACATCATTGACGAGATTATGGAATATATCGACAGCTGTAAGCCGTCCGCATTTTCCAGCAGTAAGATTATCGTAAATCGTGATGATATCGACAACCTTTTATCCGAATTAAGAAACACCACTCCGGTGGAGATTCGCAGATATCAGAAGATTATCAGCAATCAGGAAGCTATCTTGGCTGATGCACAGGCGAAGGCAGATGCCATCATCGCTCAGGCACAGATTCAGACTAACGAATTGGTTTCCGAGCATCAGATTATGCAACAGGCCTATGCACAGGCCAATGAAGTGGTTATGATTGCCACCAAGCAGGCACAGGATATGTTGGATAAGGCCACACAGGACGCCAACGATATTCGTACCGGTGCAGTTGCTTATACCGATGAATTGCTGAAGTCTGTTCAGGAAGTACTGGTTCACTCCATGGATACGACCAGAACCCGCTCCGAGCAATACCTGAATCAGATGCAAGGATACTTGGATGTGGTTACGAAGAATCGCCTGGAGTTAGCTCCGGAAGCCGAAGCAGCTATTCCGGATGTTCCACAGACTCAGACCAGTGGTCCATTTAAGGAAACATTAGACGAGAATAAGACAGAAGATGTTCCTTCCATTGATGTACCGGAAGAATTCTTCAAAAAAGATTAATGCATACAAAGCATCCAGGATTGATTCAATTTTGGATGCTTTTTTATAGTAAAGGATAGAATTGTGCGTTTAGATAAATTATTGTCCGACCGGGGATACGGCACCCGCAAGGAAATCAAAAAGCTCTTATCCAAGCAAGGAGCTGTCGTGAATGGCGCTATTGTTAAGGACCCGGGCTATCAGGTGCAGGAATCGGATGCGGTGACCTTCCAAGGCGAGGAGGTTAGCTGTGAGCAGTTTCAGTATTATCTGTTCCATAAGCCGGCCGGTTGTGTCTGTGCTAACGAAGACCATGTGCATCAGACCATTTTTGCGTATGTACCGAATCCCAAGAATACACTGTTTTCCGTAGGTCGATTGGATTTGGATACGGAAGGCTTGCTGCTTGTTACCAACGATGGCAAGCTTGCCCATGCGCTTCTTAGTCCACGGCGT
Source organism: Lachnospiraceae bacterium (assembly GCA_017959525.1). Classification (GTDB taxonomy): domain Bacteria; phylum Bacillota; class Clostridia; order Lachnospirales; family Lachnospiraceae; genus XBD2001. The sequence continues at coordinate 6,129 of JAGDAL010000370.1, forward strand.
CATGTAGATAAGGTCTATTTTGCCAAATTGGATCTGCCGATTACAGACGACGATATCAAGCTCTTTTCCGAAGGCGTCGATATCGGTGACGAGAAATTATGTATGCCGGCGGACTTGGCGCGTGCTAACGAAGCGGGCGATGAGATTCGCATTACCATTAAGGAAGGCCGGTTCCATCAGGTGAAGCGTATGTTTGAAGCTGTTGGCAAGGAAGTCTTATATTTAAAAAGAGAGTCCATGGGACCGTTTACCCTGGATGATTCCCTTCCGAAGGGAGTGTATCGCACCTTGACCGAAGAGGAATTATCATTTTTAGAGACCTATACCAATCATACAAAGGATTAGCTTATGAAAGAATTACACATCGAATCCCAAGATGCCAATCAGCGCTTGGACAAATACCTAAAGCGCTATTTTCAAAATGCATCTTCCGGATTCTTATATAAGATGCTTCGTAAGAAGAATATTACCTTAAATAAAAAGAAGGCAGACGGACATGAGCTGTTGCAGGTCGGTGATGTGATTAGCGTCTTTTTTTCTGATGAAACCTTTGCGACTATGCAAGGCAACGTTGCCGCAGATCCTATGTATGAGCGCCTTGCAAAGCAGTCGTATTCGCATATTGATGTGGTGTTTGAGAATGAGGACCTTATTGTTCTCAATAAGCCGGCAGGGATTCTGACACAGAAGGCAAAGCCGGAAGATATCTCTTTGAATGATGAGTTACTAAGCTATCTGATTGCCAATCATAAGCTAAGTGCCACCCGTTTTGGTATGTTTAAGCCATCTGTTGCTAACCGATTGGACCGTAACACCACCGGATTGGTATTGGCCGGCAAGAACTTAGCCGGTGCACAGTTCCTATCAGAGGTATTACGTAGCCGTGATGCCAAGAAGACCTATC
>JAGDAL010000035.1 GCA_017959525.1 Lachnospiraceae bacterium
CTTCCGATTCTGATGGTCGAGTTCCCGGACGGCAGCAAAGTTCCTTATTGGAACACTTTCTACCAGAAAGTATGGGAAGAACACGGTAAGACCCAGTATTTAGGCCAGATGGACCTCAATGTGAAGAGCGAACTGGTATGGGAGTTCTATGACGATACCCTTCGTACGTTAGCTTCCTATGGTGCCAGCATTGTTCGTTTGGACGCTTTCGCTTATGCTTCCAAGGAAGTGGGCAAGCGCAACTTCTTCAATGAGCCACAGACCTGGGAGATTTTGGAACGTCTTACCAAGCTCGCTGACAAGTATGGTTTAACTTTCCTTCCGGAGATTCATGCCAGCTACGAAGAAGCCCGTTTCCGTCAGGTTACGGACAAGGGTTATATGACCTATGACTTCTTCCTGCCGGGACTTATTATTGATGCTCTGGAGAATGGCGACGGTAGTCACCTACAGAAGTGGGCCAATGAAGTGCAGGATAACCACATCGGCGTTGTGAATATGCTTGGTTGTCATGACGGCATTCCGCTTTTGGATTTGAAGGGCATCCTTCCGGAAGCTCAGATTCAGAAGCTTATCGATGTTGTTGTTGCTCGCGGCGGATTTGTAAAAGATCTTCACGGAGCCAAGAACGTTTATTACCAGGTCAATGCTACTTACTACAGTGCATTGGGCGATAACGATGACAAGATGCTTCTTGCAAGAGCACTTCAAATGTTCATGCCGGGCAAGCCTCAGGTATGGTACTTAGACCTCTTTGCAGGCAAGAATGACCACGAAGCGATGAAACGTGCCGGCGAAGGCGGCCACAAGGAGATTAACCGTACCAATCTCTCTACTGCTGAGATTGAAGAGCGTTTAACCTGGCCGGTGGTTCAGAAGCAGTTAGACTTATTACGCTTGCGTATTACCCATCCTGCTTTTGGCGAAGGTGCTCATATGGATTTTGCAGCGGACGGTTCCAAGGTGTCCATTACCTGGACCAAGGGTGACGCTAAGATTTCCTTAGATGCGGACCTTGCTTCTGCAACCTATACCATCAACGAATAATAAAAATAACTCCGCAGTGTCTTACGACACCGCGGAGTTTCTTTTTACTTTAATTTCCAGATATCCTCATTGTACTGAGCGATGGTACGATCGGAGGAGAAGAAACCGGCCTTGGCAATATTTACCAGGCACTTCTTGTTCCAGCTCTTTTGATCTTCATAATCTGCGTATACCTTTTCTTTTGTCTCGATATACTCCTTCAGATCTAAGAGGGTCATGAACCAATCCTTGGAAATCAGCTCATGATGCAATCTCTTCAGGTTCTCCATGTCACCCAGCTTCTTCATCTCATCTCCGATGATGAAGTCAACCAGCTCATGAATCTGCTCATCCTCTTCATAGATGGCATTGGAATCATATGCTGCCTTGGCATACAAATCAATGACTGCATCCGGCTTCTCGCCGAAGATATAGATATTATCATCTCCAACCAGGTCACGAATCTCAACGTTGGCACCATCCTCGGTTCCAAGGGTAACTGCACCGTTCAACATGAACTTCATGTTACCGGTTCCGCTGGCTTCCTTGGATGCAAGAGAAATCTGCTCAGAAATGTCTGCTGCAGGAATAATCTTAGCTGCCTTGGATACATTGTAGTTCTCTGCCATAACCACACGGAAGTATGGAGCTACCTCCGGATCGTTTGCGGTTAAATCCTGCAAGCAAAGAATCAAGTGAATGATATCCTTGGCAATGATGTATGCAGGTGCTGCCTTCGCGCCAAAAATCATGGTGATTGGGCGAGCAGGCTTCTTACCGGCCTTAATCTCCTTGTACTTGTAAATTGCATACAGTGCATTCATCTGCTGACGCTTGTACTCATGCAAACGCTTTACCTGCACGTCGAAGATGGAGTCCGGATTGATGTTCAGTCCCTGTGTGCTGTTCAAGAAATCTGCAGCTTCCTGCTTCTTGTGCTTCTTAATCTCAGCCAGCTTGCTAAGAACCGCTTCGTCGCTCTCATAGCGAAGCAAGTCTTCCAACTTGGTGGCATCCTTCTTGTATCCTTCTCCGATTAAGGAAGTGATATACTCGGATAATTCCGGGTTACAATGCAACAACCAGCGACGGAAGGTAATTCCGTTGGTCTTGTTGTTGAACTTCTCCGGATAGAGCTTGTAGAAATTGTTCAGCTCTGTATTTTTCAAAATCTCGGTATGCAATGCTGCTACACCATTCACAGAGTATCCATAATGGATATCCATATGTGCCATATGCACACGGTTATCCTTATCAATGATGTAAGTGGTCTCATCCTTCACGTTCTTACGAACACGGTTATCCAACTCACGGATAATCGGAAGCAAGTGCGGAACTACCTCTTCCAGGTAATCCATTGGCCATTTTTCCAGCGCCTCTGCCAGAATCGTGTGGTTGGTGTAAGCACAAGTCTTAGATACCACGTCGATTGCCTCATCCAAAGTGAAGTTCTCCAACTGAAGGAGACGGATCAACTCCGGAATGACCATAGAAGGATGGGTATCATTAATCTGGATTGCCACATGCTCATGAAGCTTGTGCAAATCCACGCCGCGCTCCTTCGCCTCATGAAGAATGAGCTGAGCGCCGTTACTTACCATAAAGTACTGCTGATATACGCGAAGCAGCTGGCCCTGACGGTCACTATCATCCGGATAGAGGAACAAGGTTAAGTTCTTCTCCACATCATTCTTATCAAAATCAATGCTGTCATTGCCTACCAAGCTATCATCTACAGTATCCAAGTCAAACAAATGCAGATGGTTAACACCCTCTACCTCGTATCCCGGAATATCGATATCATACATGGTAGACTTCACGGTTGCTTTACGGAACGGCACCTCAAAGGATACGTCGCGTTTTACCAACCAGTTATTCTGCGCAATCCACGGATTCTTCAATTCCTGCTGCTTACGGTTCTTAAATCTCTGCTCAAACAATCCGAAGTGATAGTTCAAACCGATACCGTCGCCGCACAAGCCCAAAGATGCAACAGAATCCAAGAAGCAGGCTGCCAATCTTCCCAAACCGCCGTTACCCAAAGACGGCTCCAACTCACACTCTTCAATCTCTACCAAAGAGCGATTGTGCTTTGCCAATGCTTCTTTTACTTCATCATATAAGCCGAGATTAATCAGGTTGTTGGATAACAACTTACCGATTAAGAACTCTGCGGAAATGTAGTATAACTTCTTGTCACCGGAAATGGATGGACGATCCTCCATTTCCTGCTTGGTCATGATCAAAAGGCCCTGTGCAATCTCGTCATTCGTACACTGATCAATCCCACGACCGAAGTATTTCTTCATGGTTTTTTCAATTCTTGCTTCCATCGTACTTCTTACTCCTCCCTCGTTGCTACTGAATCACGTTCAATCAACGTCGCTTTATATATTTTCTGTTCTGCCTTCTTGCCCTGCTCCAACTCTTTCATCAGAAGCTTCACGGAGGACTTCACCATATCCTCCCGCGGCTGATGCATGGTTGTAAGCCCCGGACACATATACTTGCTCAGTTCAATTCCATCGAATCCAATGACGGAACAATCCCCTGGGATGGATATTCCGGCTTCATCCAACGCCTTATATGCTCCCATGGTAATTAAGTCGGACATGCAAAACATTGCGGTAAACTTCGCTTTTTTCTCTAAAAGATGCTTCACGCCGATATATCCGTTCTCCGGTGAGAAATCCGTTACGTCCGGGTCTGCGAACTGTACCAGCTCCTCACGATACGGAATGCCGTGCTCTGCTAACGCACGCTTATATCCTGCCAAACGCTGTGCACTTACCGCATTATCCATCTTCTGACCTGCAATTAATGCAATGTCCCGATGTCCTTTTTCAATGAGATAAGATACAGCATGATATCCTTCCAACTCATCATCGATACCAACCCATGGGCAATTTGCCATGGAGTATTCATTGCTATGTGCAACCGTGCAAAGAACATACGGAATGCCAAGCGCATCCAGGCGCTCTTCCGGTCGTTCCATTTGTCCACCGAGAAGAATCATTCCCTTCAGGCGCTTGTCCTTCATCAGCTCAGTTGCTACCGTTACAACATCCTGTTTCCAGGAAACTGCATGTAACAGGAAATCATATCCTTTTTTACGAAGTTCTACTTCAAATGCTCCAAACATGGACTGAAAGAATATGTTATCAATACCGGTAATAATCAGTGCGATGGTGTTGGATTCCACCATCTTTAGGTTCCGGGCGCTGTTGTTGGGAATATAGTGAAATTCCTCAACCACCTGCATGATCCGTTCCTTGGTCTTATCACTGATTCCCGGCTCATTATTAATCGCGCGGGATACGGTACTTACTCCTACGTTACATATTTTTGCAATGTCTTTGATGGTTAGCTGTGCCATACTTATCCTCTTCCATAAATTCTGGTAAGATTGCGAATCTTACGCAGAACCATATCATCCAATTGATTTGCCTGTAATCTCCACTTCCAGTTCTTACCTGTGGTGGATGGCATGTTAATGCGCGCATGATTATCCAGCTTCAGGTAATCCTGTAACGGGATAATGCAGATATTTGCGGTAGAGGCCTGCGCCTGTCGTACCAGCTTATCTGTTAATACGCCGAAGTCCTTGGACTTCTCATCACAATAGTTCTGTACCTGTCGAAACTCTGCCGGTGTAATATTACCGAGCCAGCCTCTTAAGGTCTCATTATCGTGGGTTCCGGTGTATACCACACAATTCTTGTCGTAATTAAACGGCAAATAGTCATTGGTCTCTTCCGAATCCTTCTGATCTCTTGCATCGAATGCAAATTCCAATACTTTCATGTTAGGGAAGCCGGTATCTTTTACCAACTGGCGTACCGAATCGGTAATATATCCCAAATCCTCCGCAATGATGTTAAGCTCACCCAACGCATTCTTAATCGCGGTAAACAACTCCAATCCCGGACCATCTTCCCACTCGCCATGTACGGCATTCTCGGATCCTGCCGGAATGCTATAGTACTGGTCAAAGCCTCGGAAGTGATCGATGCGGATCATATCGTAGAGTTCATTACATTTTTTGATGCGCTGAATCCACCAGGCAAATCCGGTCTTCTTGTGATAATCCCACAGATATAATGGATTACCCCATAACTGTCCGGTTGCTGAGAATCCATCCGGCGGGCAACCTGCCACAGCCTTCGGATTACCATCCTCATCCATCTGGAACAATTCCGGATGTGCCCATACATCTGCGCTATCCTCTGCCACGTAGATTGGAATATCTCCGATAATCTGTACCTTCTTCTCATTGGCATATGCCTTCAGGGCATACCACTGTGTATAGAATTCATACTGTAGCCACTGATAGAAGGTAATCTCCTGCTCATGCTTGGAAGCAAACTTCTCCAGCGCCTTATCCTCATGTCGGCGCAGGCCTTCCTCCCACTGGTAGAAGCTCTTACCGCCATTGGCATCCTTGATTGCCATGAACAATGCGTAATCCTGAATCCAGAAATCATTCTCTTTGATGAACTTCCGGAACTTCTCATCCAGCTTATCGCTTGCTGCTGCGAATGCCTGGCGTAATACCTTGAAGCGGGAGATATACATCTGACCATAGTCGATATCATCGTCTCGCTTGCCAAAGTTCGTCTTATCACATTCTTCTCTGGTCAAGAAGCCCTCTTCTATGAGCTTCTCCAGATCAATAAAGTAAGGATTTCCTGCAAATGTGGAAAATGACTGATACGGTGAATCCCCATAACTGGTAGGACCCACCGGAAGAATCTGCCAATATTTCTGCTTCGCAGCTGCCAAGAAGTCAACGAAATCATATTCTTCTTTTGAGAATCATCCGATTCCATACTTCCCCGGAAGAGAAAAAATTGGTAACAAAATACCACTTGCTCTCATACATAACCTCCTGTGTTTCGCATACGCGGTAACGTTTCTGCAAACACTACAATGTTCCGTATTTCTCCATTACGGTAACGTTTCCAATAACAATGTATCATGTTTCTTCTTGCAGTGCAAGTACAAAAGACCGCGCTGATTAAATTCGTTTATTAAGTTACTCACATGCCCCCCACTGGTAAGATATTGCGCTGAGTCCCTTGCAATATCAAGGGTGCTACACACCACTTCGTGGCCAGCCCTTGACATTGCAGAGGTCTCAGCTGTTTTATTGGCAGGGGGCATGTGAGTATTCGCTAGGTAGTTTTACATTTTTTAGTGAAAGTTTCTAGCCCTGGTGATTTCACTCATCCTTTGGCGCGCTTGTTGTATGCCGGTGTCACTTATCTTAGTGAATTATCTATCTAGGCAAGCTTTCACTAACGGTTTTTGTGCTGTCACTACATTGCGGCTTTTATGGCTTTAGTGAACATCTCTGGTATCATCACATTTCACTAATAATTTGTGATTCGTCCTTTCGAAAAGGCGATTTTCTTTTAGTTATTTCCGCCATAACTCTAGGATTAACTAAAAATCAGTATTCTTCGGCCCCTAGCGATAATATACTGATGATTGATGCGCACGTGAGTACGGGAGGAGCGTCATTTTCAGTATTTGCACTTACAGCAAATGGAAATACTGATTCTATGCACCTCTCCCCGGCCTGTGCCATAGCAGCATTCAGTATTTCCCAGCTTTCGGTGCGTAAATACTGATTTTGGTTGCGCTCGTGAGTACGGGATGAGCGTGATTTTCAGTATTTGCACTTCTAGCAAGGCGAAATACTGATATTTGCCCGCTAGGGCTACGTGCGCCGCGCCACCCCTCAGCCCCTGCAGTGCGCAAAAAAGACCTGTCAAAGCGCATGGCGCTGACAGGTCTTGTGAGTCCGTATGAAATTAGCCCTTTACTGCGCCATCAATCATACCCTGTACGATTTGCTTCTGTCCGAAAAGGAAGAACACAATCATCGGGATAATCGCGAGCAGTGCAGCCGCCATAATCATATTCCACTCTGTAACGTAAGATCCAATGAAGGACTGAACAGCAACCGGAATGGTCTTGTGGTCACCGGCAAGTCCAAGCATCATGGAAGGAAGCAAGAAGTCATTCCAAATCCACATACCGTTCAGAATCGTCACGGTCATAATAACCGGCTTCAGAAGCGGGAAGATAATCTGGAAGAAAATCTGCTCCGGAGCGCAACCGTCGATGGCTGCTGCCTCCTCCAATTCATAAGGAATACCCTTGATGAATCCTGTGAGAATGAAAACGGTCATTGCTCCACCGAATCCAAGGTAAGCAAAAACAATACCCGGGATGGATTGAATCATAGAGATTCCAACGAATTTACCAACATCACGGAAGGTGGCTACCAACGGAAGCATAACAACCTGGAACGGAATAATCATGGAAGCAATAAACGTAAAGTAAATGAACGCTGCCCATTTCTTACTCTGATTACGGCTGATTACCCAAGCTGCCATAGCACCAAAGAGAATCAATAATCCGGTAGATAACACGGTAATCAATACAGAACTACCAAATGCTCTCCAGAAATTGAAGTGGGTGTTATGGATAACACCGGTAATGTTGCTTACCAACTGCTGGAAGCTGGCTCCAGCCAGGCCAACCGGATCGTTGGTAATGGAAGTGGTACTCTTCGCGGAGTTGACACACACCATGTAAAAAGGAAAGAGAATGTAGAGTGCAACTACAATCGCAATTACAGTCTGAACTGCTAAAACGGATTTCTTAGGAGTTCGATTCATTACAGTGTCACCTCCTTCTTATTGGATGTACGTACCTGAATAATAGATACCACTGCCAAAATGATGAAGAACAATACTGCCTTAGCCTGAGACAATGCATACTGGTTCTGGCTGATTGCAGTACTGTAAATGTTCAATGCTAACATCTCTGTACCGTTCGTAATATAGGAACCCATGAAGTCGGATACGGAACCCGCACCATTGGTCATGGCTAAGTTCACGTCAAACTGCTTGAATGCAGACGTCAGGGTTAAGAAGGTACAAATGGTAATGGTTGGCGCAATCATCGGGATCTTAATCTTGGTTAATAACTGACAAGGAGAAGCTCCGTCGATGGATGCTGCCTCTAAGGTATCTGCCTGCACGCCGGTCAAACCGGTAATGTAAATCAACATGATATAACCGCCATACTGCCATATATATACAATAACAATTGCTGCTAGTGCTGTCGGTGTTTCGGAAAGCATAGACTTGGTTGCAAGGAGGTTCGTTAGAACACTACTGAAGATGAACTTCCAAATATATCCGAGCACGATTCCACCAATTAAGTTCGGCAGGAAGTAAGACGCACGGAAAAAGCCCAATGCTTTAATCTTGGTGGTGCACAAAAGTGCGAGCAAGAATCCAATGAGATTCACCAAAATGACATTAAAAAATACGAACAAAAACGTAACCAAAATGGACCAAATAAAGCCCGGCTGACGGAACATACGAAGATAATTCTCAAATCCAACCACGTTACGTACGCGGATTCCGTCCCAGTCCGTAAAGGAATAACCGATACCAAAGAATAAAGGAATAATAACTGTTACCAAAAAGGTAGCCAAAAGCGGAAACAGGAAAAGTCCATACACGATGGCCCTGTGATATTTCAATGTTGGGAAAAGATATATTCCTGCAATAGTAAGAAGAATACCAACAATCAGTATTCCACCTCTGATATCCAGATTGCCGTTACCAAGGTCAATGAAGAACTTCAGACCCATGCAATCCAGTGCCAGAGAAAAAATGATGCACACGATGCCAACTGCAAGCATTGCAAAAGATGAAATCTTTCTTTTTGCGCTAAATGCTGTCATATCTTTCGTTCCTCCCTTCCAATCATAAAAAGAATGATAGCGGGCGCCAAACTTCGGTCGCCCGCTATACAATTAAATACTCACCTAAATGTTAGACGGGAAGACTACTGTGCGTAGTAAGCCTCACAAACCTTGCTGATTGTATCAACAAATCCAGCCACGTCTAAGTTGCCCTTTGCAAAATCTTCGAATACTACAGAAGTATCATTCTGAAGACCATCCTTCTTCTCGAAGGTATGCATTGGAGATAACTTACCATTAGACTTGTAAGTGTTAACAGCCTCTGCGAATGGATCGCTTGGGATGTCAGATACAGTGTTGAAAGGAGATACAAAACCACACTCATTAACGAATGCCTTCTGTGCAGTCTCCTCGGAGCACCACTGTAAGAATGCCTTAGCAGCATCTACGTTACCGTCTGCGTAAACAGCCCAGTAAGAAGTAGCACCACCACAGATGGTGTCGATACCGTCTGCGAATGCGAATGGAGCGATTCCACACTTGAATCCGCTGTAATCGTCGCTTCCGGTTAAGTTAGCACCAAACCAGGAACCCTGAGTAATGAAAGCAGCCTTACCCTGTGCAAACAGAGCAGTCTCCTGATCATAGTTACCGGTTGTAGCGATGGTCTCATCACAATGCTGCTGAATTAAGTCGATGAACTCAGCGAACTGAGTCATTCTGTCAGCGTCAATCTTGCCGCCGTCCTGAAGAAGGTCGAACCACTCAGAATCAGCACCTGCAGAAAGACCTGCATCTAAGTACTGACCAAACATATGAGTACCGGTAGACCATCCAAGCTCTGTAGCGTTAGCGCCGTAGTCAACAACAGCTGTTAATCCCAACTCATCCTTCTTGGACTCAAGGGTCTCAAAAGCTGCCTTGTATCCTGCAGGGCTAGTCAATGTAGAAGGATCTACACCAGCAGCCTCAAGAACGTCAGCGTTATAACCAATACCCCAAGCCTCTACCATGTATGGGAAGCCTACGGTACCGTCTTCATTCACATACTCAAGCTCAGTATTCTCTGTCCAAGCCTCGCCGGACATATCTGCAAGCATGCCTTCCCAGTTCGCAAACTGATTTGCCTCAGCTACGAAGATGTCCGGCATTGTTCCTGCCTGATAGTCCTTCTTCAAAGTATCAGATGCAGTAGCACTGTTAGAACCACCAACGGTCTGAATCTCAACAGCCTGTCCGGACTCAGCGGTATAAGCTGCTGCCAAAGCCTGAAGCTGCTCATCAATCTCAGGCTTACCATTCAATAACACGATAGCGTCCCCACTTGCTGCAGTCTCGGTAGTAGCACCGGATGCATCACCTGTGCCGGTTGTCTCCTCGCCTGTGCTCACACCACAAGCTACAAGAGAAGAAACCATTGCACCTGCTAACAGAACAGATAAAATCTTCTTCTTCATAAATAAATTCTCCCTCACCTTTTTAAAAACACTGAAAAAACGTTGCTACGAATCATCCGTATAAAATGCGCGCGCCGGATCATCCGTCTATGGTTGCATTGTAGCACGGTAACATTTCCATGGCAAGTATTTTTTGTCATTATTGAACATAAAACCTAATTTTTGTTATCGATTTCATTGTTCAATATGCCCTCGTTTTCTCCTCACGCTGTGTAATAAAGTCGTGAGATTGTATAAAACAAGGCATTTCATGGAGTTTATCGGAAACGTTTCCGAAACTACGTTTATTTTATGGAGTTTACATTTGCAAACTCCATATATATTTTTTAGAGCCTCTGCTCTACAACCATCATAAGAAACCATTCTATCTAGTAGAATACTCTGTTTGTACAAATCGGCGAAGCGCTTCTAAGGAGCGTTCCACCTTCTCCGTATCGATGCAATAGGCCATACGGAAGTAGCCCGGACATCCGAAATTGTCCGCCGGCACAAGAATCAAATCATAATTCTTGGCCTTGTTGCAAAAAGCGATGCTGTCCTCTTCCAACGCTTTCGGGAAGATGTAAAAGGTTCCGTCCGGCTTTACCACCGTAAATCCAAGACGTACCAACTCATCGTATAGAATGTTGCGATTCCGTTCATAGACGGAAATATCGCTGACCTCGTCAATCACTCTGGCCACGGCCTGCTGCACCGTGGACGAAGGACAATTGTGTCCGATGCCGCGGCTGATCTGTCCGCAAATCACCGCCAAAATGTCCGCATCCGTTGCCTTCGGATTCACCGCTACATATCCGATACGTTCTCCCGGCAAGCTCAAACTCTTGGAAAATGAGTAGCAGGAAATCGTATTGTCGTAGTAGCAGCTTGGATATGGTGCCGTTTTGCCATCGAATACAATCTCACGATACGGCTCATCACTGATGAGAAAAATATCGTGGCCGTACTCTTCCTGCTTCTTGCAAAGGATCTTGGCCAACTTCTTCAAGGTCTCCTCGGAGTACACCACACCGGACGGATTGTTCGGCGAATTAATGAGCACCGCCTGAACATTCGGTGTCATCATCTCTTCGAAGCACTCTAAATTCGGCTGGAAGTCCTTAGTATCGGCAGGAACCACACTTAGTCGTGCACCACTGTCGTTGATGTATGGCAGATACTCCGGAAAAAACGGAGCAAAGGTCAGTACATCATCTCCCGGCTTCGTTACCAGACGAACGGCATGAGCAATAGCGCCTGCTGCACCGCTTGTCATGAAGATATGCTTGGTCTCATACGGAATGCCGAATCTACGCTTTAGGCTATCCGCAACAATCTTGCGCACCTTCGTATTCCCCAGGGACGGGCTGTATCCATACAGTTCCATGGGACTTAAGGTCTCATGTAAATCGATGACCGCCTGTGTATAGCCTTCGACACATGGTACGGAAGGGTTGCCCAGGCTGTAGTCAAATACATTCTCATAGCCAATCTCAGCACCACGGGCAGTGGCATATTCGCTCAGCTCACGAATTACCGATTTGGCTGACAGTCGTTGCTTGTAAAATTCATTAATCATTTCTTTTTCC
>JAGDAL010000007.1 GCA_017959525.1 Lachnospiraceae bacterium
CCACTACTCTCGCTGGTATCCTACCTGGCATTCGAGAACAAGGCGCCCATGCAGTGGATTGCGCTTCCAATCGGCCTCACCCTGATCTACGGCCTGACCATGGTCTACTTAAACGCCAAGGATAAACTGGTCGGTCCTTACCCATTTTTCATGGTGAAGCGATTTGGAAAAAAGTTCGTTGCACTATGGATGGGAGGTTTGCTCGTGGTGACTACCGTGATTTCTTCTCTTGTTGGATATACAACACCAGAGAAAACAGATTTAAAGTACGTCTATGTGCATGGTCTGGCCGGCTGGGGCAGCTATGATTTGCAGAACGAATTCATCCCTTATTGGGGACTTACCGGCGGCGATTTGATTCGTTATATGAACAAACAGGGATACGACAGCTATGCTGCTTCCGTCGATCCTACCGGTAGTGCCTGGGACCGAGCTTGCGAGCTCTATGCACAGCTAGCCGGAACGCAGGTGGATTACGGACTTGAGCACAGCAAGCGCTGCAACCATGAGCGTTTTGGCGAGGATTATTCCAACAAACCGCTATTGAAAGATTTCAACGGCTCCAAGATTGTTTTGATCGGTCATTCCTTCGGAGGCGCAACTATTCGTCTCTTCTCCGAGCTTCTGAAAAACGGCTCCGAGGCAGAGCGAGAAGCGACTGCAGACGGCGAGATTTCTCCATTTTTCCAAGGTGGCAACGGCGACAATCTTTTCGCTCTGGTAACCTTGGCAGCACCTACCAACGGTACCACCGCTTATGATTTATATGAGGATGCGGATTTTGACTTGAGTGCAATTGAGATTCCGGAAGAATATGAGAAAAACAGTGACGCGGTATCCAAGGGCACCAAGGCCACTTTAGACGGCCGCATTCCGGAGGACTATGCCTCCTATGACATGCATATTGACAACGCGTTAGCATTGAACGAGACCATTACCACATTTGATGATGTGTACTATTTTAGCGTGCCATGCGCTTCTACAACCACCAATGCAGATGGAACAGTCTCTCCGAATCCGGATATTACGGAGAACATCTTCATGAAAGGTGCCATCTATATGAGCCAATATTCCGGTAGCACCAAAGGCGGCTTTCCTCTGGATGCAGCCTGGCAGGCCAATGACGGCTTAGTGAATGAGATTTCCGCAAGAGCGCCTTTTAACGCGGTTAGCGAAGACTATACCAATACAGCCCAGGCGGTCCCGGGTGTATGGTATGTCCTTCCAACCTTCGTGGGCGACCACATGTCCCTACAGGGTGGCCTGACCCACAGAATTAACGTGAAACCATTCTATCTTGATTTGGTTCAAACCATTTCTGCGCTTTATAACTAACGCTGACCAACACCGGCTGTTATGAGAACAGCCATCCGAACACCGGTGATAAGAGAATCATCACCAGGGAATAGGTGAAGGACTTAATAGACATCAGCGTTGCCCGCTGCTCCGATGGAATCATGTTATTCAGTACAACATCTGTCCGTACTTCCAGGAAGCTATCGGAAAAAGATGCCACAAATCCGCCAATCAGAATCAAATACCACTTGCCGGTCAAAAGCATTCCAATGGTGAATGCGACTCCGGCAAGATTGATTCCGGCGATGGCACGATATCGATAATTCGGGAAAAACTGAATCACCTTAGGACCCAAGGCTGCACCCAATCCCATTCCAAACAACGCCGGTCCCAGCCATACTTTTGGCAATCCATAGGACGGCAGCTTCGCCTGTAGGAAGAAAAGAATCAACATAGACACTGCTCCGGTTGTTGCATTGAATACGATAATCAAGCGGGTCCTGCGATTGTTTTTCAGAAACAAAAAGCTCTCCTGCGCCACTTCGATAAATCGCTTCCACACGCCCATCTCCTTGGACACACCGGATTCCACTTCCTTTAAAGATAATGTAATCAAAATTGACTCCAGGGCAATGATAACATCCAGGGCATAGGCTCTTCGATATCCCAGCATCAGTGCAACTCCGGCCAACAGCGTTGCCGCAGAGCTTGTAATCTGATAGATAATCAAATCATTGGAAGCGAACTTCTCGTATTCATCCTCAATATCTGCAGCCTTCAGACTATCGTAAGCTAAGGCCTCTCTGGTTCCGGAAGCCAGGTTGTAGCTTAACGCTGAGAACAACATAGCGATTGCCACACCGGCAAATCCATTGGAAAAAATCATAATCACCGCGGCAATCACAGACATGATGCGGCTGGCCACCATAACCTTTTTTCGGCCAAAAACATCTGCCACTGCTCCCGATGGAATCTCAAACATCAGGCTTGCCACATGAAAGATGCTCTCCGCAAATCCAATCTCTATCGTGGAGAATCCTCTGGCATATAAGAGTGCCACCCAGGATGCACCTGCAATCATGAAGCTTCCTGCACTGTCGAGTAATAATAGTTTCTTAATTTGTTTTCTAGCTGTAATTTTATTCATAAAAAAATCTCCTTATCTTCGTGGTTTGAAAATAGGGAGATAATGGTTTCTATATTAGGTTCTTATGTGTTACTTTACCTAAAAAAGAGCGCACTATCCCCGTAAACACATAAAAACTCGCCTTTCATCAAGTGAATGTTCATGGTTTTCCAGGTCATTTTTGCGCTCCTTTCTTAACAAATCCTTGCCTTAGTGTAACACTAGGCATTGCCATGTGTCAAATCCTTCTTCCCACTGCGAATAGCTTTTACATCATCGTAAGGTTCTTTAAAAACTCTTGGATTCGCTCATACCGCTGAATCACAGCCTTGTGGGCAGGGTCCGGAATCCAGCTTCCGTTGTGGTGGTGAATAGTGTAGGTATGCTCGGTGTTGTAAATCACACCGGTATCAAAACTCTTGGCGGTTAAGGTCTCAAACGGATAGACCGTCACATCCTGAACGAACTGGAATCCGCCGTTCTTTTGCAGGCCAAACTGCTCAATGACCTTGGTATAACGGACCGGACAGGTCGACGTATCCCAGCTGCCGTCCGGCTTGAAGTACGGACGATTCTCGTAACTCTCACAAATGGCCTGAATAATCGGATGATGCGGTCTTGCCCCCATGCCGGAGCCGCACTCAATGCGATCTAGGGATTCGAAGCTCATATAGGCGTCGTTATATAGAAGATCATCGATGGGACGCACCATCTCCACATCCAAATCCATGTAGATTCCGCCAAATCGTCGCAGCAAGTCCGCTCTGGCATAG
>JAGDAL010000008.1 GCA_017959525.1 Lachnospiraceae bacterium
CTCGATTCGGGAAGGAAAAGAGTTGTTGCAGCGCACCTTTGAGACCTATCAGCGCGCAACCAAAAAGAAACCGGATGCGGACGCCGAGATAGATTGTCTGATTGTGTTGGATGAAGTGATGGCAGCCATGCAAGTGGGAATTTTGGACGAAGCGGATGTGATGGATTTTTTGAATCGGGTTGGTGAGGAAACGGAAGTGATTCTCACCGGTCGAAATCCATCCGAGGCTATTTTTTCGAAGGCGGATTATGTCTCCGAAGTGGTGGCAAAAAAGCATCCGTTTGATCGCGGAATTGTAGCGCGAACAGGTGTGGAGAAGTAGACAAATCCCGTAAAAACGTACTTCACAAGGGGTGGGAAACGTGAACCAATGCAACACGTTTCCCTAACCGATACCTAGGCTACAAAAAATAAAAAAAGAGTAAAAATCCCCTTGAAGTACGATTTACGTTGTGCTAACATTTTAATTACCGAGCGGTGAGCTTCTTTTTTTTGGGCAGATTCGTTAAAAAATTAACACAACTTTTGTGCAAGAATTACAAGTTTTCACCGTAAACACAAGCAAATCTTATGTAAAAGGAGAAAAAATTATGGCAAAGAAAGTAGTTTTAGCCGGTGCATGCCGTACCGCAATCGGAACCATGGGAGGAAGCCTTAGCACAATCCCGGCTCCGGAATTGGGCGCAATTGTAATCAAGGAAGCCCTGAATCGTGCAGGCGTTCAGCCAGATCAGGTTGACCACGTATACATGGGTTGTGTAATCCAGGCTGGTCAGGGACAGAACGTTGCTCGTCAGGCAGCTTTGAAGGCAGGTCTTCCTGTAGAAGTTCCTGCAGTTACTACTAACGTAGTATGTGGATCCGGTTTGAACTGCGTTAACCAGGCAGCACAGATGATCATGGCTGGCGATGCTGATATCGTTGTTGCAGGTGGTATGGAGAACATGTCTCTTGCACCATTCGCACTTCCAAATGGCCGTTACGGATATCGTATGATGTGGCCAAGCCAGAGCCAGGGTGGTCTTGTTGATACCATGGTTAAGGATGCTCTTTGGGATGCATTCAATGACTATCACATGATCAAGTCTGGAGATAACATCTTTGAAGAGTGGGGACTTAACCGTGAAGAGTTAGATGAGTTCGCAGCTAAGAGCCAGCAGAAGGCTGAGGCAGCTATCGCATCCGGCGCATTCAAGGATGAGATCGTTCCTGTAGAAATCAAGAAGAAGAAAGAGACCGTTATCTTCGATACCGACGAGGGCCCAAGAGCCGGCGTTACCGCTGAGAGCCTTGCTAAGCTTCGTCCAATCAACCCAGACGGATTCGTAACCGCTGGTAATGCTTCCGGAATCAACGACGGTGCAGCAGCAATCGTTGTTATGTCTGAGGAGAAGGCAAAGGAGCTTGGTGTTAAGCCTATGGCTACTTTCGTAGCTGGCGCTTTGGCTGGTGTTCGCCCAGAAGTAATGGGTATCGGACCTGTAGCAGCTACTCAGAAGGCTATGAAGAAGGCTGGCATCGCTGATGTTTCCGAATTCGACATCATCGAGGCGAACGAAGCATTCGCAGCTCAGTCTGTAGCAGTTGGTAAGGATCTTGGCATCGATGTTGATCAGCAGCTGAATCCAAACGGTGGTGCAATCGCTCTTGGACATCCGGTTGGAGCTTCCGGAGCTCGTATTCTTGTTACACTTCTTCATGAGATGGAGAAGAAGGGTGCTAAGAAGGGTCTTGCTACTCTTTGCATCGGTGGCGGAATGGGTTGCGCAACTATCGTTGAGCGTGACTAATTTTTCACAGTTCGATTAATCTTTTTAGGAGGAAATAGAAATGAAAGTAGGCGTTATTGGCGCAGGTACTATGGGACAGGGCATTGCTAAGGCATTTGCTCAGGTTGACGGCTATGAAGTAGCTCTTTGCGATATCAAGCAGGAGTGGGCTGAAGGCGGTAAGGACAAGATTGCTAAGGGTTATGCAAGACTTGTTGAAAAAGGAAAAATGGAGCAGGCAGCAGTTGATGCTATCCTTGCTAAGATTACCCCAGGCTTGAAGGAAGATTTATGTAAGGATTGCGACCTCATCGTTGAGGCTGCTTTCGAGAACATGGAAGTTAAGAAGACCACATTCAAGGAATTGGATGAGATCGCTAAGGAAGGATGCATCTTCGCATCTAACACTTCTTCTCTTTCCATTACTGAGATTGGTAACGGCTTGAACCGTCCAATGATCGGTATGCACTTCTTCAACCCGGCTGATCGTATGAAGCTGGTTGAGGTTATCGCTGGTGTGAATACTCCGGCTGAGACTGTTGATGCAATCAAGAAGATTTCTGAGGAAATCGGCAAGACTCCGGTACAGGTAAATGAGGCTGCTGGTTTCGTAGTAAACCGTATCCTTATCCCAATGATCAACGAAGCAGCATTCATCAAGATGGCAGGTGTTTCTGATGTAGCTGGTATCGATGCAGCTATGAAGCTTGGTGCAAACCATCCAATGGGACCTTTGGAGTTGGGTGACTTCATCGGTTTGGATATCTGCCTTGCAATCATGGACGTACTTTACAATGAGACCGGTGACAGCAAGTATCGTGCTTGCCCATTGATCCGTAAGATGGTACGTGGTGGTAACCTTGGTGCGAAGTCCGGCAAGGGATTCTACATCTACAATGCTGACAGAACCAAGACCCCTGTTGATGCACAGTAATCAGAGGAACTTTTAATAAAACGATAATAAGGAGATCAAATATCATGGATTTTACTTTAGATAAAAAACATGAAATGGCTCGCCAGCTCTTTGCAGAGTTCGCAGAGAAGGAAGTTAAGCCATTGGCTCAGGAGACTGATGAATTAGAGCAGTTCCCTGAAGAAACCGTAAAGAAAATGCAGAAGAACGGCTTCATGGGTATTCCGATTCCTAAGGAGTACGGCGGACAGGGATGTGACGTATTAACTTACGTTATGTGTGTTGAGGAGCTTTCCAAGGTATGTGGCACCACAGGTGTTATCGTATCCGCTCATACATCCCTTTGCTGCGACCCAATTCTTACCTATGGTACTGAGGAGCAGAAGCAGAAGTACTTAGTTCCTTTGGCTAAGGGCGAGAAGCTTGGTGCATTCGCACTTACTGAGCCGGGTGCCGGTACTGATGCACAGGGTGCACAGACCAAGGCTGTTGAAGATGGAGATTCTTGGGTACTCAACGGATCTAAGTGCTTCATCACCAACGGTAAGTATGCAGACATCTATATCATCTTCGCTGTAACTGATGTTATCGAAGATGCTAAGGGACGTAAGAATAAGAGATTCTCTGCATTCATCGTAGAGAAGGGAACTCCTGGATTCTCCTTCGGAACCAAGGAGAAGAAGATGGGTATCCGTGGATCAGCTACTTATGAGTTGATTTTCGAGGATTGCCGCATCCCTAAGGAGAACTTACTTGGAACCAGAGGCAAGGGCTTCGCAATCGCAATGCACACACTTGATGGTGGACGTATTGGTATCGCTGCTCAGGCTCTTGGTATCGGCGAAGGCGCAATCGACTGCACCGTTAACTTCGTTAAGGAGAGAAAGCAGTTCGGTCGTGCAATCGGCGCATTCCAGAATACTCAGTTCCAGTTAGCAGATATGGCTACCCGTATGCAGGCAGCACAGATGATGGTTTATCGTGCAGCTCTTGCTAAGCAGACACAGAGAGTTTACTCCGTAGAAGCAGCTCAGGCAAAGCTTTTTGCAGCAGAGGCAGCTATGGCAGTTACTACTAAGGCTGTACAGCTTCACGGTGGTTATGGTTACACCAGAGAGTACGACGTAGAGCGTATGATGCGTGATGCCAAGATTACCGAGATCTACGAAGGTACATCTGAAGTTCAGAGAATGGTCATCTCTGGAAACATGTTGAAATAGGCCAAAGCCATATTAAATAAAGGAGATAAAATCACATGAAAATCGTTGTATGTGTAAAGCAGGTTCCGGACACTAAGAACGGTGTTGTATTCAACGCTGACGGAACTTTGAATAGAGCAGCAATGGATAAGGTTATGAACCCTGATGATAAGGCCGGCCTTGAAGTTGCACTCCAGTTAAAAGAGAAATATGATGCAGAAATCACTGTAGTAACCATGGGTATCCCGGACGCTGATGCAGTTCTTCGTGAAGCATTCGCTATGGGCGCTGACAAGGGCGTTTTGATCACTGACCGTGTACTCGGCGGTGCTGATACTTGGGCTACTTCTTCTACCATCGCAGCTGGTATCCGTAACTTAGATTACGATCTCATCATCACCGGCCGTCAGGCTATCGATGGAGATACCGCTCAGGTAGGACCTCAGATTGGTGAGCATCTTGGTATCCCGGTAATCTCTTATGCTAAGAGTGTAGAGGTTGAGGGTAACAACATCATCGTTGAGCGTCAGTATGATGACCGTACTCACAAGTTGAAGGCAGCTATGCCGGCATTGGTTACTTGCCTTGCTGAAGCTACCACTCCTCGTTACATGACTCCTGGCGGAATTTTCGATGCATTCGAGAAGGAAGTTACTGTTTGGGGACGTAACGACTTGAAGGATCTCGATGATGCGAACGTTGGTCTTGCAGGTTCTCCTACAAAGATCGCTAAGGCTTCTGATAAGGTTCGTAAGGGTGCCGGCGAGAAGGTTACCTTAGATCCTACCGAGTCCGTTAAGTACATCATGGACAAGTTAAACGAAAAGCACGTTATCTAATCTGGAGGTGAATAGAATGTCTTTAGAAGAATATAAGGGAGTATTTACCTTTGCACAGCAGGTTGATCACAAATTAGAAGGCGTTGCTTTCGAGTTGATCGGTAAGGGTAAAGAATTAGCAAATGATTTGGGAACCGAAGTAACTGCAGTTCTTCTTGGTTCTGATATTAAGGATTTGGCTGACCAGTTAGCTGAGTACGGCGCTGATCATGTCATCGTAGTAGATGATCCTGAATTGAAGGATTATCGTACTGAGCCATATGCACAGGCATTGGCTGGTGTTATTAACGAGTTCAAGCCGGAGATCTTCTTGGTTGGTGCTACTGCAATCGGTCGTGACCTTGGTCCTACCGTATCTGCTCGTGTAGCTACCGGTTTGACTGCTGACTGTACTTCTCTTGAGATCGGTAACTTCCCTCTCAATGCTCCGGAAGATCAGCAGAAGAAGAATCAGCTTCTTATGACTCGTCCTGCATTCGGTGGTAACACCATCGCAACCATCGCTTGCCCGGACAACCGCCCACAGATGGCTACCGTTCGTCCTGGTGTTATGATTAAGCTTGAGCCTAAGAAGGGTGCTAAGGCTGACATCATCGAGTACAAGGCTGATTTAAAGAAGAACAACAAGTATGTTGAGATTCTTGACATCGTTAAGGAAGTAAAGAAGACCGCTGACATCATGGAAGCTAAGATCTTAGTATCCGGTGGACGTGGAGTTGGTAGCGCTGAGAACTTCAAGTTATTGGATGACTTGGCAGAGGCTATTGGCGGAACCGTATCTTGCTCCCGTGCAGTTGTAGATAACGGCTGGAAGCCAAAGGATCTTCAGGTAGGACAGACCGGTAAGACCGTTCGTCCTAACGTATACTTCGCAATCGGTATTTCCGGTGCAATCCAGCACATAGCTGGTATGGAAGAGTCTGATATCATCATTGCAATCAACAAGGATGAGACAGCTCCAATCTTCGACGTAGCTGATTACGGTATCGTAGGAGACTTGAACAAGATCGTTCCTGCTCTTACTGATGCAATCAAGGCAGCAAACGCAGCTAAATAAAATTGCCATAATTTTATTTATAGAAGGAAAGGCAACCCCACACATGGGGTTGCCTTTTTTTACGCTATGAAGCAGGTTTTGCTGCTAACAGCAAACACTGCTTCACGGCGTAAATAGATATGCGCTGGCAGCGCATATCCCTTCTATAAATAAATGAGTGGGTGTTTCTTTTCCGCCAACCCTAACGGATGGCTCCCGCTAGGGAGGCATCCGTACCTTTATGCTATAATTAAGTAAAATCATCAAAATCGAGCGGAAATACTGATTTTTTCTGCCTCCTTCGCCTATGCCCATTGCAAAAACTTAGTAAAAACCTCGAAATCCAGCCAAAATACTGAAATTCTAACTAGCTTTTTTCTTCGGCCAAGTAAAAAACTCAGTATTTCGGCTCTAAAATGAGGATTTTACTAAGATTTGTTATATCGCATCTTAGAATGGTCCGGAGAAAATCAGTAAAAACACGATATTTCGAAGAAAATACTAAGAATCGGAGAATTCCATGAAACAGAAGAGAAGAAATGGCATACTGCTCGTTGCGCTCGCTATCTCCATCATGCTAACCGCCTGTGCCAACCCCAAGCAGGACGAAGCCGCGCAAGCGGCGTCATCGGAAGCACAAGACGCAGCACCAATTCAACAGGAAGAAACGCCGTCGGATAACGTAACGCCGGAAGACGCTACATCCTATGAAGAGGACACCCTCACTCTCATCATGGTAGGAGATGTGCTCTTACACGACCCGGTAGAGGATGCCGCACGAGATGATAACGGTACCTATAACTTCGACTTCCTATTCA
>JAGDAL010000036.1 GCA_017959525.1 Lachnospiraceae bacterium
CTAAAACAAGCCTTACTGTTGACCCCGGTGGTATTACTTGGCCTCTTTGCCGGCATCGGATGTAGCA
Organism: Lachnospiraceae bacterium; assembly: GCA_017959525.1. Lineage (GTDB taxonomy): Bacteria > Bacillota > Clostridia > Lachnospirales > Lachnospiraceae > XBD2001. The sequence continues at coordinate 68 of JAGDAL010000036.1, forward strand.
AACTCTTGGATGAGAAGCTGGCGAAGCGCTTGGTATTGGTGCTGTTAATCATCTCCGGATTTGCAATGGTAGTGAAGAATATATAGAAAAATCGCCGGTTACTGCCGGCGATTTTTTTGATTCATACGAAGCAGACAGATGGCCAGTAGTATGACACAGGTGTTGACCACCGGTCCAAGGGTTGCTTCCATGTAGATTTTAACGGTCCAATAGGGGTCCGTCAGGCAATGCATCTCATAGGCGTAGCCACAGCTTATGAAAAATGTCATCAGGGGAAGTGCAGCCAGTAGCGGAAGCTGTACATGCTCCACTGCAGTTCGTCCAAGTAAAAAAGCAAAGATACCAAAGGAAGCAATCCCAATAAAAGCAACCTGGTACATAATAAATGGTCCAACCTGATCTATGGCAAGGCCAAAAGGTTGTTCTTCCGGAGCACCAAGAAGGCGTACCATCATATAACCGAATCCGGCCACAAGATAGATGGTAAGGATAGCCCATATAATAAGAATCCATCGATGCAGTAGCGGAGTGTCAGCCGTCGGTCTAGCCGGAACCATGTAACGAATGCCGACAATCAGAAGAATCAATGCAATAAATACCCAGTCGTGGTACAACGAGTATTCACCGAAGTAGATTCGATTTGTAAGAAAGCCACAGTATAGCCGGACAAACAGTGCGCCAATCACCAATACAAAAATGCTACATTCCAGAATAGTTCTTCGCCGGGCTCTTGCCTGGGCCCGCACAATCTGCAAAGCATCTTTTAAGGCAAGGCTTTCCTGTTCTACAGATTCTCCAAGAATAATCTCATCTATTTTTAAATCCAGTGCTTGCGCTATGGATTCAATCAGGGCTACATCCGGAAAACTTTCTCCACGTTCCCATCGGGAGATGGCCTTGTTGGTGACCCCAAGGATGTCACCCAAATCTTCCTGGGTATATCCCTTTTTTTGACGTGCATCTTTAATCATTTCCCCCGTTTTTTTCTTATCCATAACGTTACCTCCCCTAAAGTCAACATAACATCTGAGTGAAAAAAGCGCAATCTACTCTGTCGAGAACCAAGAAGTTGATACCCGCAAACCCTTGATTTTACGCGGTTGCAACCGCCGGTTGACAAATTTCCAAGGCGCCTTGATAGCCTGCAACCGGCCAAGATTGTATTGTGGCAGTAGAAAAACAGTTGGCCGCTGTATTACAATGTTAACCGTAGAGGAAAGGAAGTATAAATATGATTTTAGCAGACAAGATTATCACATTAAGAAAAAAGAACGGCTGGAGCCAGGAAGAATTGGCAGAGCAATTACAGGTGAGCCGACAGAGTGTTTCCAAATGGGAAAGTGCACAGTCCATTCCGGATATGAATAAGATTCTTAAGATGTCCGAGATTTTCGGTGTTAGTACCGATGTTCTATTAAAAGAGGAACTGGTAATTGACGATCATGATGCTGAGGTAACAGTAGAACCTTCTACAGCTATGGTAGATAGCCAGGAGATTGGAACCAGACCGGTTTCTATGGAAGAAGCAAATGCATATTTAAAGGACCTTGGACCTTTTGCTAAGGCCATAGCCTGGGGTGTATCTCTCTGTATCGCATCCCCGATTCTTCTAATTGTACTTGGGGGATTGCAGGAGCAGGGCTATATTGGCCTGAAGGAATCACAGGTTGCAGGCCTTGGATTGGTCGTAATGTTTCTAATGATTATTCCGGCAGTAGCTATTTTTGTCATCAACGGACAGAAGAACAGTCGATGGGATTATCTGGAAAAAGAATTCTTAGATACCGCTTATGGTGTGGATGGAATGGTCAAAGAGCGTAGAGAAGCTTATAGCAACCGTCACACCACAGAGTTGGTAACCGGTATTGTACTCTGTATCTGTGGCGTGGTACCAATGTTTGCTATGATGATGCTTTTCGGTGAGGAAGGCCGATTCATGGAGATGATGTTTGCTGTTTCTATGGGTATTATCTTGGCTTTCGTATCCATTGGTGTACATCTGATTGTAAATTGCTCCATTATCTGGGATGGTTATCAGCGCCTGTTAGAGGAAGGGGATTATACCCGTGAGCATAAGCTGATGAACAACAACCCTTGGATGAAAGGGTACTGGTTGTTAGTAACCGCCCTGTACCTTGGCATCAGCTTCTACACCATGCGCTGGGATGTGACCTGGATTATCTGGTTGGTTGCAGCTGCCGGAGGCATGATTATATACGCATTCACCAAGAAGAGATAATAAAACATACAAGCCCCTGCCGGCCATATAGTATGGCCGGCAGGGGCATTTTTTTACCCCACATTTGGATATGTGTTGACAACAATATACCATGGTGATATCATTTTGATATCAAAAGGAGGTAGGTATTATGACAGAGAAAATTTATACCACGAAAAAGAACGGCATGGCCGTATTGTTACTTACATTATTGGTATTAGCTGCAGCAGTTGCAGTCATGATTTACGGCATTATTAATAGCCCGGTACTGATGACCATCGGAATCATCGTATTGTGTATTGGCTGGATTCCACTGTGCGGATTGAAGGTATTGAAGCCACAGGAAGCATTGGTATTGACCCTCTTCGGACAGTACAAGGGAACCATCCGTGAGGACGGCTTCTATTTTGTAAATCCGTTTTGTTCCGCAGTAAATCCTGCAGCAGGAACCAAGCTGGCACAGAGTGGTGACATCGGTGGAGCTCCACAGCCTGGTACCGTACAGATTACCGCTGAGGGCTTGAGTGCAACAGGTACTCCGGCATCCAAGAAGATTTCCCTGAAGGCCATGACCTTGAATAACGGCCGCCAGAAGATCAATGATTGCCTGGGTAATCCGGTAGAAATCGGTATCGCAGTTATCTGGCGTGTCACCGATACGGCTAAGGCTGTATTTAACGTAGACAATTACAAGGAATACTTATCCTTACAGTGTGATTCCGCACTTCGTAACATCGTTCGCATCTATCCGTACGACGTGGCACAGAATGTAGATACCACCGGTGATGGTGTTGCCGATGAAGGCAGCTTGCGTGGTTCTGCCGAGGTAGTAGCTGAGCGTATTAAGGAGGAGATTCAGAGCAAGGTCAACGAGGCCGGCCTGGAGATTATCGAAGCTCGCATTACCTATCTTGCATATGCTCCGGAAATTGCATCTGTCATGTTACAGCGTCAGCAGGCATCTGCAATCATTGATGCCCGCAAGATGATCGTCGACGGTGCGGTTGGCATGGTCGAGATGGCATTGGATCGCTTGAATGAAAAACAGTTGGTGGATTTGGACGAAGAACGTAAGGCTGCTATGGTATCCAACTTGCTCGTGGTATTGTGCGGCAACCACGATGCACAACCAATCGTAAATTCCGGTAGCCTGTACTAATTATGGCTGAAAAAAAGCAGGTCCCACTTCGCCTGAGTGAGAAGCTCTACAACGAGATTGCCGCCTGGGCAGAGGACGACTTCCGCTCCGTGAATGGTCAGATTGAGTATCTGTTAACCGAGTGTGTACGGCAGCGGAAGAAGGATGGGAAATATGTGGGAGAGGAGATTGACGTGCCGCCGAAGTTCGATCTCCATTAGTAGGAGAGTAATATGGAAACGAATACAATTCTTGATATTAAGGGATATACAAAATCATATGGTGGAGGTAAAAAAGCTGCTGACAACGTAAGCTTGTCGGTACAGGCCGGAGATATTTACGGATTCATCGGACATAACGGTGCCGGCAAGTCCACTACCATTCGTGCGGTGGTTGGTGTCTTGGATTTTACAGAGGGCGACATCTATATCGATGGCCATTCCGTGAAGGACGAGGCCTTAGCCTGCAAGAATGTTACGGCTTATATTCCGGACAATCCGGATTTATACGAGAATCTGACAGGTATTCAGTATCTGAATTTTATAGCAGATGTCTTCGGTATTGAGGAAGCAACCCGACAGGAGCACATCAAAAAATACGGAGATATGTTTGAGATTACGGAAGCATTGGGAGACTTAATCAGTTCTTATTCCCATGGAATGAAGCAGAAGGTAGCAATTATTTCCGCCCTTATTCATGAGCCGAAGCTGATGGTATTGGATGAGCCGTTTGTTGGATTGGATCCGAAAGCATCCTTTACCTTGAAGCAGATTATGCATGAGATGTGCGAACAGGGTGCAGCAGTCTTTTTCTCTACCCATGTATTGGATGTGGCAGAGAAGCTGTGTAACAAGGTTGCGATTATCAAGCAGGGCAAGATTATTGCAGCCGGAACCATGGAAGAATTGACGGGAGATCAGTCTCTGGAAGAGGTATTCCTGGAGGTGGAGGATGAGAAGTAAGAATCTTTTGTTATTACGGGCTCTACTGAAGTCTTCAAGTATGTGGAATATTCGTAAATACAGCAAAGACGGGAAAAAGCGAGGCCGCGTTCTTGGCGGATTCTTCGGTTTTGCCATGCTGTATCTGATGGTGGTGGTTTATAGCTTCTTCGGATGCTTTGGCCTATATGCCCTGGATTCCATCGAGGTGGTTCCGGTAATGGCCGCCCTTACCGTTTCCGCCCTTGCCTTTGTTTTTACCTTTATTAAGACCAACGGGTATCTGTTGAACTTCAAGGAATATGACATGTTAATGGCATTGCCGTTTCGGCCGAAGGACGTGGCAGCCTGCAAGTTCGAGTACATGTATCTGAAGACCTTGCCGTGGTATTTAAGCTTATCCCTGCCTATGATGGTTGGTTATGGATATTTTGGCAAGACCGGATGGTTGATGTATCCGGTATGGATCATGTTAGGATTCTTCGTTCCGGTGATTCCGATGCTAGCAGCATCCCTCCTTGGATTTTTGATTGCCAAGGCAAGCTCCGGATTCAAGAAAAAGAACATGATTCAGACCTTGTTGACGATTGTTTTTGTCATGCTTGCGCTTTCGCTTCGTTATATTATCGAAGCCATCATTCGCAAGAATCAGGTTGTAAATGTAACTGAGCAGGCAACGGCCATGATGGAGCAGGCAGGACGTTATTATGCGCCGGCCGGATGGTTTGCCGAAGCGGTGCAGCACAGTGGTCGCATGGAAATTGGTGCGCTGTCGGGGGCACTTCTCTTAGTTGGTACGACCATCGTGTTGTTCGAGCTGGTATTCTTGCTTGTAGGTAAATACTATCGCCAGTTGAACTCTGCACTGCAGAGCCATGCTGCCAAACGTAATTTTCGGGTGGCAAGCCAGAAGCGAAACAGTGTGTACAATGCCATTGCATTCAAGGAGTGGAAGCGCCTGACGGCATCCACCACCTATTTTGTGAATGGTGCTATGGGTGAGATTCTAACGGCGGTGCTTGGTATTGCCGTATTGATTGTTGGAATGGATCGGGTTGTGGCAATTGTGACCCAGAATGCACCGATTCCAAAGGGAATCTTAAATCCGTCGATTCCGTTGATTGTATATTTTCTGATTGGATTGATGACAACGACGGTATGCTCACCGTCCTTAGAAGGCAAGAATTACTGGATTGTACAGAGTCTTCCGATGACCAAGAAAACCCTCTATCAGGGCAAGCTTTTATTCCAGTTGTATCTGTCGGTTCCGTTTACGATTTTTGGAATCGTATGCATGAGCATTTCTGCCCATGTTGCAGTGTTGGATTTGGTGTTATACTTATTACTAGGTGTGGTACTCTGTATCTTCTCTGCCAGCTGGGGCTTAGTATGTGGAATCAAGCATATGCGCCTGGACTGGGAGAATGAAGTGGAAGTGGTGAAGCAAGGCGCAGCCGTGATGATCTACATGTTCCCGAATATGTTTATTACCATGGGACTCATTGTCTTAGTGGTATGGCTTGGAACTGTGGTAAATCCAACAATGGTAACCCTTGCACTACTTGCGGTAGCAAGTATACTGGCCGCACTATCCTATGCGAAGGTCATGAGGTTGGTAAAAGAATGAAAGTGTATCTGACCATATTTCACAAAATTCAAGAGCTGATTGCGGTGGTGACGGGCGTGGGTTCTCTCATTGCGGCCATCATCATGATGGCGGTGATTAAGCATCCGATTCCTGCCCATATCGATGGGGCCGGGAATGTAACGCGATACGGTTCCGTTGGGATTGTAATCATGATGCCACTGATTATGCTGCCGACCATTCTGATTCTTTTGGCAGCCACCCATATCTTCCCGATTACTATGTGGAATCTTCCGGTGAAGCCAAAGCCGGGAAGAGAGGTTCGCTTATATCGCGTCAGTGCTTATATGGTTACGATGATGAATATGGAGACTGGCATCTTTTCTCTGGTATTTACCTTGGCTATGGGCCTTGGATGGGTAAAGGCAGTCTCCTGGTTGGGCGGGGGCCTATGCGTGGTGATGTTAGGCACAGCCGCCTGGGGAATTATTAAGAGCATTATGGTGAATCGATAATTTTTAATTCTTAAACAAATCTTAAAGATTTCCCTACTTGGAACTTAAAATGTTATTTACTACAATAGCCTTGTGATTAGTCATAAGGCTATTTTTTGAATTCAAAAATAACGGGGAGAAACTCATGAACAAAATCTTAATTTGCGATGACGAGCCGGATATCATATCTGCGCTGCGCATTTACTTGGAAAGCGAAGGCATGGAAGTCGTAGCGGCAGGGAACGGCCAGGTGGCATTGGACATCATGTCCGGGCCACAAGGGAAGGATATCCAGCTGATTCTACTGGATGTGATGATGCCGGTGATGGATGGCATTACTGCCATGGCTGCCATTCGTAAGATTTCCAACGTGCCGATTATTATGTTAACGGCAAAAAGCGAGGATGCGGATAAGGTAATGGGGCTGACCATTGGTGCAGACGATTACGTTACCAAGCCTTTTAACCCAGTGGAATTAATGGCCCGGGTGAAATCTCAGCTGCGGCGTTATACCATGTTGGGTAGTCAGAATGTTGGAACTCCAACGGAAGATGTGCTTGCTATCGGAGGAATCGAATTAAGAGACCGTTCCAAGGAAGTTTACCTGGATGGAAATCCGGTATCTCTTACTCCCCGAGAATATGACATATTAAAATATCTCATGGAGCATCCGGGAGAAGTCCTTTCTCCACGGGATATCTATGAGGCAGTGTGGCAGGAAGCAATGATTGGTGCGGAGAGTACCGTTGCCGTTCACATCCGCCACCTGCGGGAAAAGTTAGAATACGACAGTACAAACCCACGTTATCTGAAGGCTGTGTGGGGACACGGATATAAGATGGAAGATATCCGGTAGGGAGGAACACCATGAAGAAGATTTATAAGACGTCATGCAAAATATGGCTGGCGGTTCTGTGTAGCATCTGCGGAATAATAACACTCATTGGCCTGCTTGGCACAGTGGTGCTGGCAGAATATGGCGTCTATGGAAGCAATGACTGGAAACAGGATTTGGAGAAAAGAGCCGGAGATGCTTATGCAATATGGGCGGTTGCCAATTATCACGGTGGAGAGCTGTGGAGCGATATCGATACGGATCTTAGCGGTACCGGTTTTTGCTACGGCATCATCAAGGGCAAATACGAGAATCAGGACTTGTCTGATGGCAAGACATATGTGGACCGGAATTTTACCGGTAGTGTGCCATCCGATTATCAGACCCGCACATTCTATCTCAGTGAGCGACCAACCTATCATTTGTCGGATCGTTTGCTTGCAGACAACCGCTACTACGCCGGAGAGACTACAGAGAACAAAGAAGTAGAATGCTATGGCATCGGTTTTGATTTGATTGACAATACCGCATATGTATGGGATGGAAAAGAGTTCC
>JAGDAL010000009.1 GCA_017959525.1 Lachnospiraceae bacterium
CTGATCGGTACGGACCGCCTCGATCCAGAAACGTCCGATGCCATAGAGAATCAGATACAGTGCGAAGAGCTCTCCGTAGAACTTCTGGCGCTTACGGTACCATAAAATAAATAGAAGCACACCTAAGTTCCAGAGGGATTCATAGAGGAAGGTCGGATGTACGGTGATGAATTCAAAATCTCCTACCTTGTAGGTATTCTGCATCATCTCCAAAGTCACATCTTCCATGGAGCGGATTCCGGATAACGGTAATCCCATAGCCAACAGACCATCGGAATATCCACCGAAGACTTCCCGGTTGAAAAAATTGCCCCAACGTCCGCAAATCTGTCCCACCAGAACGCCCATAGCTGCCAAGTCGATGACCTTCCAGAAATTTAATTTTTTCTTGAGACATACACCAAGGATAGCAAGCACGCCACCGATGACACCGCCATAGATGGCCAATCCACCCTCTCTCAAGTAAACAATCGAAATCAGATTGTTCTTGTACAGGTCCCAGGAAAAGATGACATAATAGAGTCTGGCTCCTATCACACCGAAAATCACAGCATATAGGAACACATCCATCATATCGTCCTGCTTGATGCCTACCCGCTTCGCTTCACGGAGAATCAGAAACATTGCTAGAATCATACCGATTGCAATGATAATGCCGTAATAAGCAATGGTAAAACCACCGATGTTAATATTCTTCCCCACATTCAGCAGCGTAATATGCAGATTCGGGAACAGAATCGTATTCTCGCTCATACCCATGGTTACTCCTTCGTAACCGCTTCAACCTCTCCGTTAAACATCTGATATACCTGAATGCGCAGAATATCACTGTTCTCCATTCCCACGAAAATGCCTCCGTAGATTGGCGTATCACCCTTCATGGTGCAACGCACAATCTTTAAGATGGCAGAGATGGTCTCCTCGGTCCATATTTTAATCTTGGTTTTGTAAACTTCCCCAATCTCCAACTGATCGTCGCAGGTGAATCCGATGCCTGTCGGTGACAGGTCCATGATATCCGCTTCCACGACTTTCGTCTCCCCTGTGGTGCTGATGACAGACAGTTCTGCTGTCACCTTCAAATCGGTTCGTTTGTTTTTTCTTTTCTCTTCCATAATAACCCCCTATGAAAAAGCCTCATCTACCAAAGATTTTAGCATATTACAAAAGAAATAAAAAGAATCATCCTATTCCTGACGGTTATAAATCGGCGCCACATGTCGCTTGTTGCCGCCAATGATCACTAGAGCCATGACTGCATTGACCATTGCCACAATCAAAAGTACCGACCGCTCAGAAAAAGCCAGCGTCAATCCTCCGGCCAACAGCTGACCTAAGAGCATACCGCCGCTTGCCACCATATTACAGACGCCGTTGAAGCGGCCTTTTTTCTCATCCGGTACATAGCTCTGCGTAGCGGAAATACGAATGGTATAACTGGTAACGCCAAGCACTCCGTTAAAGAACAACAGCACCATCATCCAGCGCATCGGCAGGAACAGATACACGGCTTCGATGACGCTGACCCCCACATAGACAAGCAACGCGATGCCATAGCGGATATGCGCCGGCACCTTCACCTTGTAATGCACCCATCCTCCGATGGCACGGCCGACAACCGACATTCCCCATACCAGCATGAAAACATACTCTCCGTCGTCAAAATGTCCGCGGAAGTACGGCAATGCCACAACATCCGAGGTTCCTGTGGTAATGAAGGAAAAGGTAAAATACAGCACGATTGCCAGAAGGCCCTTCTCCGACAACAGATACAGGAAACCTTCCTTCAGATCCAAAAGCACCTGTGCCATATAGGACAGGTCCTCCCGTCTGGTCTCCTTCTGCTTCTCCACATAGGCTTCTTCATGGCCAATGCGAGTCTCCATAATAGTAGCAATCAGGTAACTAACCGCATCAACAATCAAAAGCGGCACCATACCGAAGCTCTTATAGAAGAAGGTAGCCACCGGGATCATGAAAAAGGTGGTATTTTCCAGCACGCCGGCAATGGAATACGCCTTCTGATAGTTGCCCGGGGTAATGAGCAGCGGATAGAAGCTGTCATACGCCACCATATAAATGCTCTGAATGGTGCCGATAATCAGGGAATACACAATGAACAGCGGGAAGGAGAAAAATCCCGTTCCCAGTACAATCGCAAGAATTGCAAATAACCCTGCAGATATGAAATCCAGGGTATAAATCATCTTCTTCCTGGAAAAGCGATCCAACACCGCACCGGAGAATATCGGAACCAATAGCTGTGGCACCGTATAAGATGCGATATATAACGCATATAGAAATGTAGATTGTGAGATATCCAACACCATCAGGCTCATGGCAAATCCCGACATGGAATTGCCCAGCATGGAAATCACACTGCCAATGGTAATAATGGTGAAATCCTTGGTCCAAAGAGGTGCCTCTAGCATGTCTTTCTTCATATGTCTTTTCTCTCTTTCTTCCCTTACACAACAGTCATAGAAAGTCTAACATAGCAAATAGACAAAATCTACTTGTTTGTTGCATTCCCAACAAAAAAGGCCGCACCCAAAGGTGCGACCAATCATTACGGTTCGATAAACATAGCATCGCCGAAGGAGAAGAACCGATACTTCTCTTCCACGGCTTTGTGATACGCCTCTAATACGTGTTCTCTTCCTGCCAATGCAGATACCAGCATGATCAGTGTAGACTCCGGCAAATGGAAGTTGGTAATCAGTCCATCAATCACTTGGAACTCATACCCCGGATAGATGAAGATTTCGGTCCAACCGGTCTGCGGTGTTAACTTCACATACTTCTTGCCGTTTGCCTCGATGAATTCTGCAGGCTTCGCGTCCGCATCAGAATTTACTAAGCCCTTGGCATTGCCTAAGATGGCATTGGCTACAGACTCTAAGGTTCTGGTACTGGTGGTACCAACAGAGATAACACGACCGCCGTTTGCCCTGGTCTCATTGATGATGTCGCAGGCCTCCTGGCTAATCTGGTAATACTCGGAATGCATATGATGCTCTAAGATGTTATCCACCTTCACCGGGCGGAAGGTACCAAGGCCTACATGCAAGGTAACCTCTGCAATCTGAACACCCATATCGCGCACTTCCTGCAATAACTCCTTGGTAAAA
>JAGDAL010000037.1 GCA_017959525.1 Lachnospiraceae bacterium
AATATGGAACATACCTTATTTGCCATTATTTCCGTATACGTTATGGGACGTGTGACCGACTACATGGTAGACCGTGGCAAGAAGGCCAAGATTGCACTGATTATCTCCAGTCATCCGGACGAGATTGCAGACCGCATTTTAAATACCATGGATCGTGGTGTGACCAGTATCCCGGGAATCGGTGAGTATTCCAAGCATGAGAAGAAGGTGCTGGTATGTGTCTGCACCAAGCGTGATATTCCGGAGATGAAGGATATCGTCAAAGAAATTGATAGCAAGGCGTTCTTCGTTGTAGGCAACATCAATGAGGCCATGGGCGAAGGATTCGTCGAGCGTTGGTGGTAAAAAATCATAGAAAAGAGGAAAGCCCGCGGAGAACCCGCGGGCTTATATTTGCAAATGGGGGTAACCATTTGCGGTTGTATTGTATGAAAAGTATATAGTGGAGGCTAATTCATTATGCTCTGGAAGCCAGTGCAGCACCAAGGCCCTGCAACGCACTTACCGTAGCATCATCCGGTGCGCCGAGGAAGGCAACACCTTCGTCATTAACAACGGAAGCACCGGCATTCTTGCAACGGTCTTCCCAGTCACGCATCCATTCCTGGTTGCCCCAGCCATAGGATCCGAAGAGACCTACGGACTTACCGGACAAAGAACCTTCCAGTTCTGCCATGAATGGTTCCATCTCGCCTTCTTCCAACTGCTCAGCACCCATGGATGGGCATCCGAGAGCGAAGGCTTTCTCGCCGGCCAAGTCTGCAACAGAAGCAGTGCCGACAGGAATTAACTCAGCATCAGCACCGGCGGATTTTGCACCATCGGCAACAGCCTGAGCCATTGCTTCGGTATTACCGGTACCACTCCAATAAACAATCTTTACTTTACTCATATCTCTAGTCCTTTCTGAAATCCAAGGGATTTCAATGATCATCCGGCGATTTCCCGGATGGTTTTTCCATGGATAATGGAACGCACCACATACTCTCGATCGGCTTCGAAGCGGGCGAAGAGCTGTTTACGCTCTGCGACGTTGCCGTACACTTTCCAATATCCGCTATATTCATAATTCTGACCCTTGTTCTCCACGAAGCCGCGCACATCTGTAAGCGGATAACCGAGGAACACTCCAATCTCATGTGGAAAAGAGAGTTCGCCGTTGTCATAGAAGAAAACTTTCTTGGCTAGGCAGTTCAAATAAGAAGTCAAATTTCGTTCGCATTCGCCATAGCCGAAGTCAGATATGAATTCACATACATCATCGCGACAGATATACGCTGCAAGCGTTCGTTCGCGATATAACAGCATGATCAACCGTGTTCCCCTGGACTTTAAGAGGCGGTAGGAGATGCCGGTACCTTCCAGCAATTCCCGTATGCCACGGAAATCCTTACGATCAATCGTAATAATATTGGAAACTTTACTGCCGCGAAGCAGTGGAGCACAGTGCATGGCCAACATCAGCGACAGACGTTTGCAAGCATTCTCTGTGGACTTCATTTCCATGATTTCTGTGATGGACATAGGGTGTCTCCTTGCTGTTAGGACTACCTAACGTTAGTTGGTACTAACAAAGTATATTGCAGGTGAAATAGAAATGCAATACTTTTTTTAGAAAAATTTTATGAAATCTCGCAATGCCGCGATTTTACGGACTTTTAGCAACAGATTTTCGGATTCGGTGGTTGCGAAAGCAGGGGGATTGCACTAGAATAAATACAGCAAAAAAGAGGAAGTTACACCATGAGACAAATGGAATTCAAGATGGAGCGCACCGGACTTTTGAACATCGGAGACGTACTTCCGGTAGTGGAATCCAAGTTGCCGAACTCTTATTACTATACCTTGGGACGGGCCTATGCCATGTCTGCCAATTACCCGACGTTGGAACGTTTGAAGTCCACGGAAGGGACGGTAGTCGACGTGAAGGAAACACCGAAGGGATTCTTTGTGACCGTAGAGTTCGACGAATAGTACAATTATTAGGTTAGGAGACGGATGATATGCGCTATCTCCCGATTAATCAGATACAACAGGACATGATCTTGGGACAGGAATTATACGATGGTAGAGGCAATATGCTGTTACCGAAGTATACGAAGCTGACAGAAGATCATCTTTCTTATATTACATTTCACGGAATTACCGGCTTATATATCGATGATTCTTTTTCCAAAGAGGTGGAGATTCGCGAGGTATTGGAGCCGGAAGTTCGTCGTGAGACATTACGCATTATCAGCAATCTGTTCCAGCGTACCTTGGACGGGGATGTATTAACGGATCCGGAAGAGGATGAGCTGCGCAAGAAGGTTGAGAATGTGGTGTCTTCCGTTCTGGATAACGAGGATGTTCTCTATAATTTATTGGAACTTAAGACCTATGATGATTATACCTATTGTCACTCCACCAGCGTGGCGGTGATTGCAGGTGTATTGGGTGCGAAGTGCTGCTTGAACGAAGAGCAGTTGAAGGATTTGGTTATGGCCGGATTCTTGCATGACATTGGTAAGGTATACGTGGATGAAGATATTATCAATGCACCGCGTCGTCTGACCGAGACAGAGCGTGCCAAGGTTATGGATCATCCGCGATTGGGATATGAATTTTTAAAAGAGAACTACAACTTCCATGAGACGGTAAACCGTAGCGTATACGAGCATCATGAATGGTTTAACGGCGGCGGTTATCCATGCCGTAAGAAGAACCAGGATATTTTATATCTGGCTCGTATCCTGAAGGTTGCGGATGTATTCGACGCCATGACCAGTAACCGTTCTTACCATTCTCCGTATCTTCCGTCCGAAGTTATGGAGTACATTATGGCCAGAAGCGGTATGGAGTTCGATCCGGAAGTGGTAGATGTAGCGACCAAGGAATTGAGTGTATATCCGGTAGGATGTGAAGTGGAATTATCCAACGGCGCCCATGCTTTGGTTATTCGCAATCACAGAGGATATGCGCTTCGCCCGACCATTAAGCATCTCGAGACGGGCGAGATTATGGACCTTAGTGATAATCGTAAGAGCTGGAGTATTACGATTACCAAGTTGTTGATGTAGAGGTAGGGATGACTAGTCAGATGAGCAATACGATTGATTTGCTACTGGCAGAGAGCTTCAAGGAGCTTGCCGTTATCAAACCAATCGAGAAAATTACAATCAAAGAAATCACTGATCGGGCCGGAGTCATTCGGCCCACATTTTACAATCATTTTCAGGACAAGTACGAATTGATGGAGTGGATCATTCAGACGGAATTGATCAGTCCCATGAAGCCGTTACTCAAAGAGTACAAGTTTGCGGAAGCGCTGAATCTTCCTTTTGATGCCCTGCTTTTGAATCGGGAGTATTACACCCAGGCATCCAAGTTGGAAGGACAGAATTCTTTTCGGGATGCGCTTTGCATGCAGATTAGTGCCTTGATTTTGGAATGTCTGCCGGAGGAGCGATTGAAGGCGAAGCTGCCTTATCGCTGGTTAACCCCACGACGTACGGCAGACTATTTTGCTGCCGTCATCACGGATGCGGTACTGAGTTGGATTCGTGCAGGGATGGACGCTCCGAAGGAAGAGTTCATCGATGTCTTTTTGAATTTGTGTTTCCATTCCGTTGCGGAATTGGTAACGACACTTTAAGGAGGAACTTATGACTTGGATGGAATACTTGCTGATTTTTATCGGAATCAGCGTAGAAGCATTTGCCATCATGCA